>NZ_CP028886.1 GCF_003606285.1 Borrelia turcica IST7 | reverse complement strand
AGTTAACTATAATGTTTATTATTTCTTTAATTACTTTATAATTATTATTAAGTATAGTCTATAACTACCTTTTTACTTATTATACTTTTACTTCTCTATTTATGTTACTACTATTTTCTTATATATCCCATACTTAAATCCTTAATTAACATTATTTCTTTATTCCATATTCTTTTATATTTTTATTTAAATTTTATTTATTTACTAAATAACCTTTATATCTATTTACATTTTATTCTTAAAATAATATAATAAACTTAACTCTAATTCTCTAATTTAATGGTTTAAGGGTGCATTTAATAAACTAGACTAGAATTTAATTATTTATATCACTTTTATAAGGAGCTTTATTATGGCTAACAGCAATACTAGAGAACAAAATACAAATGACAATAATTTCACTAATAAGTTTATTGATGAAATTAAATCTCTTGATAAATACTTGTCTGAAGATATCATTGACGATAAGACTTATAAGCTTAGGCTTAATGGGCGTGCAAAAGCATTCCTACAAAATATTAAATCTACTACTAACTACTCTGATAATTATATTAGCAAGCTTGTTACTCAAATAAGAGGTAGAATAAAAGAAATAAATCCTACTCACCCTATGCTTAAATACTTTAAGCTTACTAGAGAAGAGTATGAAGCTATTACTGCAGAGAAGAATAGGAGGGTTAAGGAGCGTAATGCGAATAAAAAATCTTTTAATAAACGCGAATTTCTTCTCTTAACTGAAGAACTCTTATTGTCACATAGATTTGAACTTCTTTATATGGGGTTACTTCTTGCCTCTGGTAGAAGAAGTTTAGAAATTATTGCTGGTTCTTTTAGTGACTCTCAAGAAAAGGACTCTATCTTATTTCAAGGACAACTTAAGACTAGAGATGCTAAACGGTTTAATACTCCTTACAGTATTCCTTTAACTGTTGATAAGAAACTTTTCCTTACAGCCTATTCTATTTTTTCAAACACAACTCAATATAAGGATATAAGAGAGCGTTGGGAAGATAATGAGCTTAGTGACTCTACTATTAACCTGTTGCTTAAGCGTGAACTTACAAAAATTTTTGACTCCAACTTCCTTGTATCTGATTTTAGATCTATTTATACTACTCTTATCTTAAAGCGTGAAGGCTATTTTGATGATACTCATGGGAGTAAAGAAATATATCCAAGAGTTGCCGAGATTTTAGGTCACATTGATGATGAGTCGGCTGCACAAAGCTATAGAGATTTCAAACTCACTAATTCACCTTCTATTGCAGACATTAAACTTAAAATTAACTACATTAGACAAAATAGAAAATTAGAAATAAGCAAAAAAATGTATGATTGGCTTTACAAATCTTCTATTAATTCTAAAATAACTAACCAACACAAAATAATGAGAGGTACGGCTTTTAATTTCTTTAAAGAGTGCATGATTATAGCTATTGATTCTTTTAATACCAACGGTAAGCTTTTCAACATTAAAGAACTTAAATATGAATTTAGAAAAGTTTTATCTAGCAAGGGATATAATGTTGCTTCTAATGGTGTTATCGTTAAAGACTTCTTCGATCACTTCACTGGTCTTGATAAAAAAAGTGAAGTTAAGCTTAAAGGAATAGAAACAACACAATTTCACTCTCAAGACACCATAGAAAACAAAATAATTCCCGATGAAGTTGCAAGGCTTAACCAACTACTCAACTTTAAGAATAAAGATACTATTAAAGAAAACTCACAAATACTTACATTCCTTCTAAAAAAGATACTACTTAGTAAATCCAAGGTTGTTCTTCTTGATTTATTTCAATTTGATTTCCTTAAGAGTAAGTTCCCTAATTTAAGTAAACAGAGGCATAAAAGCATTATTGACATACTTAACCGTAATATTGTGCTTATTAAAGAGAAAATTAAACTTACAGATTAAAGGATTTTATATGAGAGTCACTGCTACTGGGGGTTTTAATAACCCAAATGATTTAGCTAACGCTATTAACAACATAATAGAAAAACTTGAAGAGGAGGGTAGAGAAGTTATTAATATAAAGTATGCTATTTCTGCTCTATCTGGTAATATTTATGCTACAGAATCTCATTATGCTTTAATTCTTTTCAAATAGAGATAAGACCTTTGAGTCTTATCTCTATAAATATTGTGAACATATTAAATATATCACTTATTACTAAGATAATGTATAAATAATCCTATTACTGCACTTACAGCAAATGTTGACACAAACCCAAATATCCAATAAAGTGGCTATATCGCTGAGTCTATTTTACTACTTAGCTCACTCTTAAGCTCATTTTTCACTGCTTCTATCTTAGTATCTAGTTTATCTATCCTACCGTTAAGCTTAGTCCTTACTTCCTTTATTTCACTACTTAGTTCACTTCTTACTGTCTTTATCTCACTTCTTACTTCTGCTATCTTATTATCTACATTATCAAATCTACCCTTACACTCAGCCTCAAATGCAATAAGTTTATCCTCAAGTGACTTTATCTTGTCCTTTACATTATCATCACCATATACTAGATTAAGAAGTAAAAAAGATTCTATTATATCCTCTTCAAATCCCTTTTCAATAAATGCCTGCTTTACATATTTATATTCTGGCATTTGTTTATATGCTAAATTATTCATTTCCTGTCCTCACTCAATTATATCAAACTACACTTTTTAATTACTTATTCAAATAACTTTTCATTTACAACTAGTATTATTATTATATTTTTAATACCTTTATATTTATTAATAATTAGTAAATTTACTTCACTTTGTGTTTATTATTGTTCTTAATCTTGCTTGCCTATTATGAATATCTTGTGTATAATCCCTTTATAAACTCAATTAATATCTATTTACGTTTCATTCCTTTACTCTTGTATTACTATTCTTATTTTGAATTTGTAACTTGTATTTATTATTTCCTTTATTTCTATTGATAATTAATACCTAAATATATAATATATCTGTCTCTATTCCTTCAAATAAATGGTTTTGATGTTAACTTTATTATTTAAGGCAAATTTATAACATTCAACAATATTAAACACAGGGATTCAATATGGCTAGTATCGCTATTATAGAGGTAAATACAAACATTAATAATTTCACTAATAAGTTTATTGACTCTAAGATGAAATATACCATTTAAAATTGAAACATTTAGGAATTGTTATAAAAACATAATTATATTATAATGATTCTAATTTAGGAGGCATTAAATGAATAGAATCATTATATTTTTAATTTTTATATTATTCCTGTCTTGCGATCCACAGGGATCAGGTAAACCTGACACTACACAACAGGGATCAGGTAAACCTGGCACTACACAACAGGGATCAGATCAACCTGGCTCTACAACACAGGGATCAAATCAACCTGGCTCTACAACACAGGGATCAGATCAACCTGGCTCTACAACACAGGGATCAAATCAACCTGGCTCTACAACACAGGGATCAGATCAACCTGACTCTACAACACAGGGATCAGATCAACCTGGCTCTACAACACAGGGATCAAATCAACCTGACTCTACAACACAGGGATCAAATCAACCTGGCTCTACAACACAGGGATCAAATCAACCTGGCTCTACAACACAGGGATCAGATCAACCTGACTCTACAACACAGGGATCAGATCAACCTGACACTAAAAGTAATTATCAAAATGTAAGCACTACTCCAATAAATCAAGCTAATACCTACTTATTGGATGAGAAAGCAAATCAACTAAGCGAAGAAATAAGACAATATGTACAAGCAGCAAAGAATACTAGCACCACCACTCAAGAAAAGGTTAAGACTGCAAATAAACTTCTCAAGACTGTTAACGATCTATCAGACATACTTAACAATATAGCAATCTTGAAAAATATAGATCAAGCACCAAGTATTACAGAAATAGATGCAAAAATAAAGACCGCCTTAAATAACATAGCAAATGATTTATCAGAGAGCACAAGCGATGAATCACTTGTTAACGAAAGAATTGAAGCTTTAAGAACACTTTACAATAAGCTTCTTAGCGAAAAGTACGATTTAGTTCAAAGAATAACTGCATACAGTCAAATAAGGGTTGATATCCCATTAGAGAATTAGAAAAAATAATAAACATAACCCACTCTATTGTCATTTAGAGTGGGTTTCTTTTTCAATATCTTATCTCTTACTTAAACTACAATCAATATTAACTCCCTTAAATCCTTTGTTATTATTGCTAATTTATTCTTAAAATAATATAATTAACTTAACTCTAATTCTCTAATTTAATGGTTTAAGGGTGCATTTAATAAACTAGACTAGAATTTAATTGTTTATATCACCTTTATAAGGAGCTTATTATGGCTAATAGCAATGCTAGAGAACAAAATACAAATGACAATAATTTCACTAATAAGTTTATTGATGAAATTAAATCTATTGATAAATATTTGTCTGGCAATATCATTGACGATAAGACTTATAAGCTTAGGCTTAATGGGCGTGCAAAAGCATTCCTACAAAATATAAATCTACTACTAGCTTGAATTAGTGAGTTTAAAATCTCTATAGCTTTGTGAAGCCGACTCATCATTAATATGTCCTAAAATCTCAGCAACTCTTGGGTATATTTCTTTACTACCATGAATATCATTAAAATAGCCTTCACGCTTTAAGATAAGAGTAGTATAAATAGCTCTAAAATCAGATAAAAGGAAATTGGAGTCAAAAATTTTTGTAAGTTCACGCTTAAGCAACAGGTTAATAGTAGAGTCACTAAGCTCATTATCTTCCCAACGCTCTCTTATATCCTTATATTGAGTTGTGTTTGTAAAAATAGAATACGCATTAAGGAAAAGTTTCTTGTCAACAGTTAAAGGAATACTGTAAGGAGTATTAAACCGTTTAGTGTCTCTAGTCTTAAGCTGACCTTGAAATAAGATACTATCCTTTTCTTGAGAGTCACTAAATGAACCAGCAATAATTTCTAAACTTCTTCTACCAGAGGCAAGAAGTAACCCCATATAAAGAAGTTCAAATCTATGTGACAATAAGAGTTCTTCAGTTAAGAGAAGAAATTCGCGTTTATTAAAAGATTTTTTATTCGCATTGCGCTCCTTAACCCTCCTATTCTTCTCTGCAGTAATAGCTTCATACTCTTCTCTAGTAAGCTTAAAGTATTTAAGCATAGGGTGGGTAGGATTTATTTCTTTTATCCTCCCTCTTATTTGAGAGACCAGCTTACTAATATAATTATCAGAGTAGTTAGTAGTAGACATTAAACTTAAAATCAACTACATTAGACAAAATAGAAAATTAGAAATAAGCAAAAAAATGTATGATTGGCTTTACAAGTCTTCTATTAACCCTAAAATAACTAACCAACACAAAATAATGAGAGGTACGGCTTTTAATTTCTTTAAAGAGTGTATGATTATAGCTATTGATTCTTTTAATACTAACGGTAAGCTTTTCAACATTAAAGAACTTAAATATGAATTTAGAAAAGTTTTAACTAACAGGGAATATAATGTTGCTTCTAATGGTGTTATCGTTAAAGACTTCTTCGATCACTTCACTGATCTTGATAAAAAAAGTGAAGTTAAGCTTAAAGGAATAGAAACAACACAATTTCACTCTCAAGACACTATAGAAAACAAAATAATTCCCGATGAAGTTGCAAGGCTTAACCAACTACTCAACTTTAAGAATAAAGATACTATTAAAGAAAACTCACAAATACTTACATTCCTTCTAAAAAAGATACTACTTAGTAAATCCAAGGTTGTTCTTCTTGATTTATTTCAATTTGATTTCCTTAAGAGTAAGTTCCCTCATTTAAGTAAACAGAGGCATAAAAGTATTATTGACATACTTAACCGTAATATTGTGCTTATTAAAGAAAAAATTAAACTTACAGATTAAAGAGTTTATATGTATATATCACTTATTACTAAGATAATGTATAAATAATCCTATTACTGCACTAACAGCAAATGTTGACACAAACCCAAATATCCAATAAAGTGGCTTTATCGCTGAGTCTATTTTACTACTAAGCTCATTCCTTACTTCCTTTATCTCACTACTTAGTTCACTTCTTACTGCTTCTATCTTATTATCTACCTTATCAAATCTATCCTTACACTCAGCCTCAAATGCAATAAGTTTATCCTCAAGTGACTTTATCTTATCCTTTACATTATCATCACCATATACTAGATTAAGAAGTAAAAAGGCTACTGCACAAACAATTAACATACGCATTCGGAAAAACAGCAGTAGTATTAATGAAACTTCCGTTAAACAAGAATTAGAGGTTTATTTTAGCAAACTTAAATTAGGAGCTACTTATAACATCTATTGATATGTATCTTGTTATTGGTAAGGATCTTAACATAGTAGAGCCTACAAAAAACCAGAAGTGCAATACTAATTCCTACTGGAAACCATCAATAAGTTTTGGGTCTAATTAATCAGACAACGCAAGAAGTAGAACATGAGTAGTAGTAGTCATCAAGACTCAATTAATACAGAATTTGAGATATACAGAGCCAAATATTTAAATCTTATTGATAATCAAAATATACATAACGAGGTTACAAAAAATTATTATGAATTTAGAATAAGTAAGCTTTATAGACTATACAAAATTGCACAAGAAGCACACAATAAGTTCTTCTGGCATTTATGGATCTAAGAAGCCTGAGGATTATATTCATTTAAAAAGACAAGCTACGCATGGGACATTCCATTCTTTACATTTGAGAACAAACAACAAAGCTGCCTTAGAATGACACAGGAAGGACTCAAGTTTGTATGGCTTATGGGTACAGAAGCTCATACAACAGAAATTTTAGACACTATTTTTGGCAAAAATAATTGGAAATATAGAGTTTATAGTAATAAAGATAATGTATCAATTGACATTAGACATCTTACTGAACAGAAAAAGTAATATGCACTAGAAGACTTAAGACGTGCAATTCCTCCCTATGTTAAACTAGGAATGTTTAACTACTTACTAAGTTTCGCTGACAGCGGAAAGCGATATCTTACAGAGAGATTTGTGATAATGGAGGATCAGCATTTCTTAAAAGCAAACTTACAGACTTTATTACTGATGCTATCATATTGCCTTATGAGAGCTTTACACTAGATAAGAGTAAATTAAACCAAGATTTGCTTAAAATTATTAACCCTCAGGGATCAGATCAGAAGACAATTATTTTAATTGCTAAGAAGGGCATATCTATGCTTCATATTAATAAAGCTAATGATAACTTATTCATAAGAGATGACTCTACTCACATACTAATACTTAACTCCAAGGATTCTTTATGAGTAGTATTAATACTAGATGCAAGACACACACAAAGGAAAGCAATACACGTGCCAAACAAATTGAATCAAATCTTAATATTATACTAATAGAGAGCACAGAAAAAGTGCTTGACTGTATTACACTACAGGAAGAGACAACACTAACCCTATTGCATGCATTGATTGGATCACGTTTGTGCCTAAATTTGCTTGCCTTAAGTATGCATACAATAAGATACGACACAAGTTAATAGCTAGTTCCAGAGGAATGTGCAAGACTCACAATAGTGCTAGAATTTGGCTTGAATATCTTATAACAGAGCAGGTTAATGATATGATATGGTTTAGATACACTGAGTCTGCTGTTTATGATAGTTTTATTAAGCTATTTGGGTCAATTATTGATAAGGAAGGACTGGAAAAGTACGCTAAGATAAGGCAGAATAAACATAATGAACTATGGAAAGTAAGAAGTCCTTATACAAATTCTGTACCTGACTTCAGAGATGCATTCTCTCCTCCCGCTCTTAAGGGCATTGAAGGAAAGAATAAGGTACTCTTTGATGAGGCTACTGAGTTTAGTAATTCAAGTCTACTTAAACTTGAAGGAAATATTAAGCGAGAAGATAGAGTAGAGATTTGGTACTGCTTCAATTTCGGTGAAGTATCTCGATATACACTTTATACATTCAAATATACAATAAAATACTGTACAATAAGAATTGGGCAATTCATAAGTAGTGAGTATAGATTTATTAAAAGAATACGTAAATGACTTAAAAAGAACAAAAGTAGAAGAGAAAACAGAATTTGCTGATAGAGATTACTTAAAAAAGCTTATTAACAAGATTAAGCCAAACTCAAATATTCAAATTCAAAATGAACCGAAACGAAACAAAGAAGGTTTAGGTGCTCCCGACTTTATCGTTAAAAACAATGAAAGCATTGTAGGATATATTGAAGCTAAAAAGATTGAACAAAACTTAGATGATACTTTAAGAAGTCCTCAAATTGAGAAATACAAACAACTATCAAACAATATTTTACTAACAAATTACATTGAGTTTATTTGGATAAGTAAAGGAAATGTTGTTTTACGAGAAATTTTGATATTTAAAACTGACTTAGAAAAACACAACACAAAAATTGATCCGATTAAATCAGAAAAGGTTACAAATATTTTAAACCAATTTCTAGAATCACCCATTGAAAAGATTACAAGCGTCGAAAAGTTAGCTAGTCTACTTGCAAAGCGAACAAAAACTTTAAAAGAACTGGTTGAACAAACCTTAAATTTAAACCTAAGTTTACCCCCAGATAAGCACAATACATTAACAGGAACTTATAACATTCTTAAAAAAAGAATATATAACGATAATTTCAAGGCAGATGAGTTTGCAGACTCAATTGCACAAACCATTACTTATGGCTTTTTTCTTGCAAAACTTAATAATACAAGTAATCTAATAATTAACTTTAATAACATTAAGCAGTTTATTCCCAATAACTTTGCGTTAATACAAGATATACTTAGGTTAGTTGACAATATTGCAAGTAGTAGTGAATATAAAAACATAAAATGGATACTAGAAGAGATCATTAATATTATTAATAACATTGATACTGAGATACTTTTTAAAGAATTCTCATTTGCTCAAACTTATCAAGAGTCTTTAAAAGACCCTTATCTTTATTTTTATGAAGACTTTCTAACTCAATATGATAAACATTTAAGAAAAAGTAAAGGAGTTTACTATACGCCCTATTGTGTTGTTAATTTTATTGTCAATAGTTTAAATAACATTTTAAAGCATACCTTTGATTTGGAAAATGGATTTGCAACGAGAGAAGAAGTAACCGTATTAGATTTTGCCACTGGTACTGGTACATTCTTACTTGAAGTTATTAAATGCATACTAAAAGAAGTGCCAAAAGAGTCTGGTAAACAACAAGACTACATTACTAGTCACATTCTTAAGAATATATACGGATTTGAGTACTTAATGGCTCCATATGCTGTTGCTCATTTTAAATTATTTCAATACCTAAAGGAAATTTGTAACTTTAAGTTTGAAAATGAGAACGAAAGACTGAAAATATTTTTAACAAATACTCTTGATTTAACAGAAAAAACAAGTCAAGTTGAATTTCAAGCATTCCTCCCTGCAATTAGTGAAGAGAATAAACTTGTTAATGAGGTTAAAAACAAACCCATATTAGTAATACTTGGTAATCCTCCATACAATGTAGGATCAAAAAACAACAATAATCATATATTAAAATTAATGAAAGCTTATAAAGCAATAGAAAATAAGCAACTAGATGAAAGGGCAATCATTTCACTTAATGATGATTATGTTAAATTTATTAGATTTTCAGAACATAAAATTGAGAATGCTAGTGAAGGTTTGCTAGGCATTATTACTAATAATGGATACCTAGATAATGTTACCTTTAGAGGAATGAGATATCATCTACTTAAAACTTTTGATGAGATCTATATTCTCAATTTACATGGTAATTCAAGAAAAAAAGAAAAAACTGATGATGGTGATATAGACGAAAATATTTTTGACATTCAAACAGGTGTTGCTATTGGTATCTTTATTAAAAATAAAACTAGGGAGGAAACAAATAAATTAGCTAACGTATTTTATAAAAACATTAAAGGCACTAAAATACAAAAATATGCATTCTTAGATTCTAACGACATCTTTAGCATCAATACTTTTGAAAAGCTCAATCTTAATCCCCCTTATTACTTTTTTGTTAAAAAAAATTTAGTCAATGTAGACACTTACAATAAAGGCATTTCCTTAAAAGATATTTTTAGTAAATATAGTGTCGGAATATTATCTGGTAAAGATAAAATAGCTATTGATTTTACAAAAGAAAAACTTTTATTTAAACTTAATGATCTAGCCTATCTGAGTGAACAAGATGCTCGATATAAATACGGGTTAGGCAAAGATACTGAAAATTGGAATTTATTAGAAGTTCAAAAATTCTTAAAATCTACTAACATTGATGAAAAGCACGTTCAAAATATAACCTACAGACCATTTGATAATAGATTTATTTATTATTCTAAAAGCAAAGGAGTCGTAGCAAGACCACTTTATAAGACAATGCAACACATTTTAGATATTGAAGATAATATAGCTTTAGCTACAACAAGATTTTTGTCAACAGATAGCTTTAAACATATCTTTATTACTTCTAATATTTCAGAAGGGTGTTTAGTTTCAAACAAAACTAAGGAAGCTTCATATTTCTATCCTCTTTTTATAAAAGAAGAACACGGAGCTTTAGGAAATGTAGTAAAAGACAACTTTACAGAGAGTTTTAGAAATTTTATTGACACTAAATACCCTAAAAAGTTCAAACCACAAAAAATACTAGCTTATATTTATGCAATACTTAACTCAAACACCTACAAAACAAAATTTTACGAGTTTTTAAAAATAGACTTTCCTAAAATCATTTTTACAGATGAGATTGAAACATTTGAAAGTCTTAGCAGATTAGGAAATATGCTAATCAGTGCACACCTACTAAAAACTACTGGGAATGTAGATAAAAACATTGGTATGCATATTTCATTAAATGACAATGACAAGCATATTGTAGAAAAAATACAATACAGAAGTGACACAGAAGAGCTTTATTACAATAATAATAGCAAGTTTATTAATGTGCCTTATAATGTATACAATTTTTTTATTGGCAGTTATCAAGTGCTTCACAGTTACCTTAAGTATAGAAAAGGAAGATATTTAAGTATTGATGAAATTGAACACATTGAAAAGATTATTAGAGTTGTTTATTATACAATTGACATTCAACATCAAATAGACTTAATTACATGTAATCTTAAAGAATTTAACACTTAACTACAATTGTTACTTAAATTATTATTTTATCAAACAGTAACGACTCAATATCTATAAGTTTCATGTCAAATCCTGTCATTTACATCTCTCATTTATCCATAAAATGATTAATTCTTATTTAAAAAACAGATTCTAAACTTATATAAGAAGTACGCTAAGAGATATCATAAAGATGCTAAATGAACTAGGCCTTTATGAATTAATGAATATGTGAAAATTGTATTTCATGTCATTAATCATAAAAATGAAAAAACTACAAAGCAATTATTAAGAAACACTATAAAGACAAACTTATTGATAATTTAGCAGACAAAAAAATTAAAGGAATATTTGAAGAGAAAATTAATAATTTAACCTTCGATAAAGACACAACAATTATAACAAGTAGGGGAAGAAGCATTGTCCAATGTTAACTTAAAATATATCTTACGTATAATAAGTTCTAAAAGTAACAAGAATTTTAAGAATTCAATTTTTAAAATCAGATTAACGCGCATACAAGTAAAGTAAACAATAATAAACCCGACCCTTTCAGTGGGAATACGAAAAAATCTTAGAACTCACTTTTTTGATTTAAATAAGAATTATCAATAAAACCTAAAAAATTAACTAAATTAATCCCTTCTTTATTTCATCTCTATAATATTTTAATATAAAAATAATCTAGACTTACATTTAGCATATACATATCAATTCTCATGTTATATGTTAAATCCACAAGATGCACATTGTTAGTTAACTTTGTTTTTATAATCACATCCCAAAAAAAGTATCATTGACAAAAACTTTATCCATCAGCACTTTAAGATATGACTGCTAATTATCCCAATGGACACAAAAAGCACACCTTTTTATCTTAAAAACACCTTGCCACTTCTATTCTGTTTTTATAAAGATCAAGCAAGTAGACTGATTATAACTATCATTTAACTAAACCTACCATTTCCAATACTAGGGAAGTTCTATATAGATAAGTTTAATTTATCATCTAAATTGTAGAAATAATGAATAAACGTTAGCAATTAAATGCGATTGAAAGTAATGCCAAGAAATTTATAAAGAATGATAATTCATTAATTAAAATCAATAGTTTCATGATGTAAGCATCATCCGTTTTGTTAGAAACTTTTTCTATTTTCACTTTTAAAACATGCACAACTCCTCACTGGCAAGAATTTCATTTATAGATCTATACAGACCAAGTAAAAGAAGCTTTAAAAGAAGGAAAAATTGAAATACCCGAGTTTCACAAGTGGTTTGCATCAAATCAAATTGTTAATATAGACCTAAGTTCAAGAAATTCTCAATTAACAGAATGGGAATCACTCGTAAGTAACTCTTCCTCTGTAGTATCTAAGGAATCGATATAACATTTAATAATCAAACACAGATAAGCGCTTTGGTATCTACAATATGCATTTAATCACCTTAAGAAAGGATTAGAAGATAGATACACTAGACATGAATACATGAAGACTTCTATTAATAATCTACTCTTTTTAAAGATGCCTATATAACCCACAATCTAATAGAGCAAATGCAAATATCCTTCTTTCTATTTGATCATATCATACCTATGGATAAAGATACTAAACACAAAAGCTTTCATTGTATGATCAAGAAGGCAATTCTAAGATATTTGGCCTTTTGAATACACTAAATAGTGTTATAAAAAAGATTGAAAAAACCAATATAAACTCACCAGAATAAATACTAAAAAGCATTAGAACAGGATTATCTGAAATGGTTCTGGAAGGGTATGTAAACAAATCAATAATGGTACTAATAGGTTATCGAACCAGGTTAAAACTCAATGAACATTGCAAAGATAGTAACAAAAATAGTTATAAAGATTTATTATTAGCAAATTTGACAAGTATTAATAATGATGAGCAAAAAATCCAAATTAGAACTACCTCTTACCTGCAAAATAAAATTATTTTATTTTCAAAGAACCCACAGCTACTTACTATTAGTGAGGAACAACCAACACTTAATGATTTTGTAAAGGAAAGATCCAATGATATGGAGACAAAATACAGACAAAATACATAGATTTTGCTATCGGCAGCACAATTGCTCAGGATCGAACAATACTCATTATAGACTTAGATAATAATTAATTCATAGAAAGATAAAAATAAGGATACGCTTTATTCTCTCTAAGCGTAGAAACATAATTTTTATCCACATAAATACACAGGGCTTTCAAGAGATTTCTTTAGAACAACAACAAAAGCATTTAAACAAAATTCAATACCCACATCCGCTTTTGTTAGCTCACTCAAAGCAGAAGAGTGTGCAAGAGGATTTGAAAAAGATGGAGTCCCTACAATAGAAGAGCATAGAAATAAAGATATTGAAGTTCAAACTAAAGATCTTTTTAAAGAAGGCATGGATGCTGTTATTATTTCAAATTGTTTTCCAAGTGATTTGGAACTAGAGAAGATGGCTAAAGTAAATAGATATATATTAGAATTAAAAGCCGACCTAAATCCCAAAATCAACCCCATAGAAAGAGAGATAATTTTGGAAAACTTGCACTTTAATAGAGGAGATATCACTCCCTATAGGATTCGGTCAACCATGTCAAGAGTATATTATAAAGATATAAACTTTTCACTACACTCTCCCGATGAAATAAAAAGAGGAGATATCTTAATAGATTCTTCAGAATATTTAGGATACGGCGGCGAACTTCAAATAGCTCTTAAGGACACGCCCAATAATGGACTTGTTAATGTAGTTGGCAGAATACATGAAGAGGAATTATATCTTCTTGATGAAATAGAAGCTTGGGAAAAATTCAAAATCATAGAAAATAAATAAAAAAGACAATAATACCTACACTATGCTCTATAAGCTTACTTATTGTTAGTTTAAAAGCACTCTTATTGTTTATAGTATTGTAGTAAATTATAATAATGCCAATAATTAATCTTGATAAATTATTGCAATATTGTGTATATTTAATCAAATTCATTTTAGGAATAGTAGTTAACTAAACTAGGGAAATGAGCAAAACAAAGGAAATATTAGGGGTAAAAACCAATCATCCATATATAAATGATTACAGAGAAATTATAAATAAACTTTTTATAGATACTAAATCTAGAGATGTTATAGAAAAATTTTTTTACTATTTTAAAAAAGAACTTAAAAATAGAAATTTTAGTAGCTCTACATCAGAGGCAGAAGTAGAAACTTTCGTTGAAATGATTTCCAGAGAGCTTTCATATACAGTGAAGCAACAAAGTGGTATTACAACAGAAGGAAAATCATCAAGAACAGATATTTTATTGTTTGAAAATCAAGACGAAAAGGACTTATTTGACAAGAGTTTAACTTCCAGCAAAGTAATTCCTAGCGAAAAGATTTTGCTTATAATTGAAGTTAAAAACCCAAACAATGATTTACGAAAAGCCGAAGAACAGCTTTATGTTTATCTAAATCAGTATAAAAGAGATTTTGGAATCACTACTAATGGATATATATGGAGATTTTATGACAAATCACAAGTTTATACTGGAGAGAAAAAATATATTGAGTTTAATTTTTCAGAAATATTAAAGAATAAATTCAATAGACAAGAAGGTTTTCTTCTTTTCTTTTATCTTGTTCGGAAGGAAAGATATTTAAGTGGTGAGATTGAAGAAGAAAAAGTAAAAAGAAATCGTGAACAAGATACAATAAAGAAAACGCTTAAAGAAATACTTTATGCAAATCCCGATGACTCTATTGTCTTCAAAATAGCAAAGAATATATACAAAGAATTAAAAGAATCAAAAGATTTTACTTCTAGAGACTTAGAGATTATTTTAGAAGAAGCAACAATATTTGTACTGAGAATATTCTTTATTGCATACATAGAAGATAAATTTAAAGATGTTTTAGATAAACACTCAGTATATAAAAAAAAGGTATCTTTTAGACATTATTTTTATCCAAAATTAACCAAAGAAAATGCAGCATACATCAAACTCTTATCTATTTTTAGCCTGTTGGACGAAGGAATGGATAATGATTCTGACAAATTCCCTATGTTTAATGGAGGGCTTTTCTCCAACTCTAGAGCAAAGCATTTAACAAATCAAAACTTATTAACAACAGAAGAAATAAGAGATATCTTAACTAAGATTTTATTTTTTAACGAGGAAAATGCTAGAAATAAAAAATATGTAGAATATTCAAAGATAGATGTAAAAAGTTTTGGAGAACTTTATGAAGCACTTCTTGAGTATGACTTAAGAATTGCAAAAGATATTATTTATCGCATTAAAATAGATGGTAATTATTTGATTTACACCGAAAATAACTTACCCCCTGAATATAAAAATAAGGGATATATTACCACTTACTACGAGGGAGATATTTATCTTACTTCAATGTCTCTTAATAGAAAGAAAAGCGGAGCATTCTATACTCCAGACAATCTTACAGAATTTATGGTAACCTCAGCTATTGAAGAACAACTTAAGAGCAAATCTCCTTTTGAAATTAAGATTATTGACAATGCTTGTGGATCTGGTCACTTTTTGATTGCAAGTTTAAATTATCTTACAGATAAAGTTTATGCTAATATTGATGATTTTAAAGATGTAAAAATCGAGATGGCAAAGGAGCAGAAGCTCATTGAAGCTGAAACTAGCAAATATGGCATAAGAAATATAGATGATAAATTAATTTTAAAGAGAATGTTACTTAAAAAATGTATTTATGGAGTAGATATTAATCCAATTTCTGTTGAAGTTACCATGTTAAGTCTCTGGGTAAATACTTTTATTTTTGGGACTCCTTTAAGTTTCATTGAGCATCATATCAAAACAGGTAATGCTTTAATTGGATACATAAAAAACGAATTTTCTCATGCTGCTCGTAGATATCTTCCCGAGGATGCAAGCCTATGGCTTAATGAAAATATTAAGAATATTATGAGTAAAATAGAAGAATCTCTAAAAAGATTGAAATGCATTAACGATATTAATAAGGAACAGATTGAAGAATCTAAGACAATTTATTCTGAATACAAGAGAGACAGGGATAAATTAAAATTGGTTTTTTCTTTAGTTAAATTATATGAGCTATATTCAACTAAATCTTTAAAATTGAATCAAAAGATAAACTTTGGTGGTAGTGGTAGTTATGATGTCACAAAATTGATAGACAATATTATGAATGACAATATTACGGAAGATGCTAGTGAAATAATAAAAGAAGTTGAAGCTTTTCATAATGAATATAAAATTTTTCATTATGAAATAGAATTTCCTGATATAACTGATGGTTTTGAGATTGTAATTGGCAATCCACCTTGGGAGAAGGTTAAATTTGATGAAGCTGAATTTTTCGCTAAATACAATCCTGGCTATAGAAAACTAAGTATATCTGAACAAAATAAATTTAAAGAAGAGACAATGGGAAGCGAAATAAACACTGAAAGCAAAACATTGACTAGTTTATATAAAGATGAGAGAAGTACTATAGGGAAATTAAATGATATTTATAAGAGTAGTTTTACAGATTTCTCCTGTGGAGGAGATCCTAATCTTTTTAGATACTTTGTAGCCTTTAATTTAAAGCTCATTGCTAAAGGCGGAAACCTAACATATCTTATTCCATCTTGCATGTGGAGCGAACATAGTTCTCAAAAACTAAGAATATATCTATTTGAATACTATGAATTAAATTATTTGTATCAATTTGAGAATAAAAAACGATTTGTAGATGTACATTCCAGTTTTAAATTTGTTATTTTTCAACTTAGTAACAATAAAAAGAAAACATCACAATTTAAGTCAAAGTTCATGATTCAAAAAAATGACAACATAATTGAAGAAATGACTGAAGAACTAAGGTCTATAAAGAAAGGTCAACATTTTCCTTACAAAGGATTTTATTTGAGCTTAGAGGATATTCAAGCCATTTCTCCTTCTAAATATATTGTTGCAGAATACGGGAATGAAGAAGAATCTACTTTACTAAAAAAAATGTTTAATAAATATCCTCTGCTTACTGAGAATTATGTTAATTTCGGAGAAGGGATGCATGTTACCAAATATAAATCTTATTTTAAAGCATCTGATGAAAAAAAAGATGATGACATATTACTTTATCAAGGAGCTAATATTCACCAGTTTAATTCAAGATATTTTGAAAGTGAGAAGGCTAAAGAGAATTCTAAGCTACTATGGATAAGCAAGGAAAATTTGGATAGCCTCGTTTCGGATTGTTCTAGATATGAAGATTTTAAAATAATGTACAGAAAAATTGCTATTAATACAAATGAAAGAACAATGATTAGTGCTCTAAAACCTAAAGATAGTTATTGTACTAACAGTTTGTATCTAAATTACGAAGCCCCCCTTATATCTATTTTCAAAAAATTATTTATTATTGGTGTTTTTAATTCTTTATCCTTTGATTTTTTAATCAGGAAATTTGTTGAAGTGAATGTTCTAAAAACATGCCTTTATCAATGCCCAATGCCTCAACCTACAGATGAGGAAATTTTATGCAATCAAATTTATTTCAAACTCGCAAAGAATTCATGTATCTTAATCGTTAAGAATGACCTTCAAAATTTTTCTCAACTACTTGAATTAAAAGAATTTAATTTTAATAAGGAAGATAAAGCAAAAATATTAAAATTAAATTCTAAAGATAAATATTTCAAAGCGATTGAAAGAGAAATTAATTTTATTGTAGCCTCCCTTTATTCTTTAACCCCTGACGAGTTTGAAATTTTACTTGAAAATTTTAAAGTGCTAAAGAAGAAAAAAGATGAAAGTTATTTTTCGGACTTAGTTGAAGAATATAAAAGATGGCGCTTAAAGGAAGAAAAAAAGGAGTCAGAAAGCTTTATAGAAAGAACAGACTGCAATAAAAGGGAGTAACTCTAAGTTGTTCTGTTTCTCTTTTCATAATTATTTATTTAAATACATCTCTTTTTAAGTTCAATAAACGCCACCAATAGTCAAACAATGCTATCATTTAACAGAATTAATCCATATCTACACATATCTCTTTGCATATACATGAAGTATTTTCCCATATCCACATACTATATAAATCTTATTTCCAAAAGCCCCCTTTATTCTAATACCTACCACAATTCCCTCCTACATTTTCCAATTCTCTATTCTTACAAAAGTACTCTTTAAAAAATCTAAACTATTAAAACTTCTCTTAACAGATTTAACAAATTAATCAATTTCCCTTGCTTTATTCCTTAGTAGTAGGATAAGCCTTAGGTAATTCTTTAGCACCATTAAGTTTTAGTACAGCGAATAGGTTAGGATTGTCTACCTTAAGTTGGCCAATAACGCTAAGTTGGGCAACATACCCCCCATTTATTCCGACTCTCTCATCATAATATCTTCTTGCAAACTTACCATCATCAAATTTTGCCCTCTCTTTTCCTCCACCTACACTACCGTTGTAGACAAAATTGCGAAGTCCTACCCTTGTTGAGTAAATATCAAGACTACGAGAAGAATGTAATAAATATATATATCCATCATAGATATTATCCTCAGGCAGTTCAAAAATAAAAGGTTCTATACCCAAATAAATCCTGAGCAAATTTACCGCGTCAAATTCTGGCAGTTCGTATAGTTCTCTTTTTTTCTGTATGCCCTTATCATTTTTTATAAGATCATTTGCAGTTTTGACAGACATTACTACATTATTAAACGTTAAATTTAATCTTTCTTCTACCTCTTTAAATTTCTCTAGGAAGTCCTCAGTTATCTTAACATCAACTGGAGATGTTTTGGAATGGACATCGTTCATGCCTTCAAGAAGATAAGAACGATAAATCAACTTCGATAACTTTTTCATCACTAATTTCTCAGCTTCACTAATAAGCTTGTCACTCTTGTTTACAATATACGGAAAAGATTCCCTTAAGCTATACTCCTTAAGCAAGAAGTCACTCATTGCATTACCTTCTAACTGGTTAGGATCTGACGAAAAAGATTCAAGCTTACTTCCCCTTTGCTCTTTCATTGAATATAAAGTAATACCACCTCCCCTTTCAGTAACAGGCGTCTTTAAAAAAAATCTATCTATAATATCAAGGTAAGAATTAGTAAAACATTCACTCTGAATTAATTGATCCCTATAAAGAGGATTATTAAAACTAATGTTACAATTGTTTCCCAACATTTTCTATACTCTCCTTTTTTGGTTTATTTTGTTTTTATCTCTATTATGATTTTAAATTCATGTAATCTCTGTAAAGTTTCTCTATGCCATTTTGGCTTTAATCCAATCTGATCCTTACAATAAAAACATCATAAGAGGCATTATAATCTATCACAGTAAGTGCAAGTCAGTTTGTATTTACTGCCTAATCCAGAAACAATAAGATTTACAAAAAATTATAAATCACCTTAATAAACTCCCTTCTACAATCTTTGTGTACTCCTTATATTTTTAACCTTTATAATCAAATCGCCAACAACCTTCAAAACATCAAGATTAAACCCAATATAGGCACATATAAGATAATTACACTAAAAAATATCACAAATAATAAATATTAAAACTATTAAAAATGTTAAGTTTTATTTAAATAAAACTTAACATAAAAGTATAAACTAGTCAATTTTATCTTCTATATTGCTCTCTTTATTTTTATATTCAGAAAACTAACTATATTTTTCCCTATTATCCTATAATAAAACAAAACAATTAGATTAAAAATGCTTATTTTCACATACACTATATCTAGTCGATATCGAATATTATTCTTTACAAAAAGAAGTCAAATCAATCTTAAGTATTTTTAAAAGTATAATTAAAGTCAAAGGACTAAAAACATATATGGAGTAAAATTTATGATAATAAAAAATAATATATATCTTTACACTTGTAAAGAAATTAAAAATATACTTGATGAGAAGTATCAAATACATTACTCAATAGAGGGAATCTCTACTAAATTCCAACGAGTAGATGCAGAAATAAAAATTGGCAAATCCGCTCATATTCCAGAAGAATTCATTAGATACCTTTTTATCAATATGAACCAAAAAAAACACGACATCGTACAAATTAAAGAAAAAATTAGAAAAAGAAAAGAAGAAATTAAACTAATGCTGAATTACAAAGAATTAATAGGAAATTCTGCCCGAAATTCAAAAGATAAAACTAGAAAACACAAAATAAAAGATGAAGCAACACAAAAAACTATAACAAAGCTTATTAAAAAAATTTATAATAAAACTCATATCATATAGTCTAATCTACTATTCATAACCCTATATAAACTGATATTTATCAAATTTATGCAGGGTTGAAACGAGGCTAAAAAAAGTAAATAAAGCTATTAAATTAATAATTAATGGTTAATAGAAGATATCAATAAATAAAAATACTTAAAAATATTAATAAAAATTAGAAAACAAATAGTTGACACTTAAGAATATTTGTAGTAACTTAATCATCATGAGAAAGTTTATAAAAACAGCAAAAAACTTTTTTAAATAAAAACAAATGCTCTAAATAGCGTAAGTCAAAAACCTAATTAGAGCAAAGGATTTCTATATATGAATATACAACAAAGATCAAAAAAAATCAAGACTCACAAAAAAGATCAAGCTACCTTTTCAATATTACAGAAATTAACTAGTCTTAATGAATCTAAAATAGACAATGGAATGGCTCAAGTATCAATAACTTACGCAAAATCAATGATACTTAAAAAAGATATTATATTAAATAGACTCAAGAAAATCTGTTGGGCTATTGAGACTAAAAATAAGGAATATATCTCCTCAAAAGGAACTAAAGAGTATTCCGCTAAGGATATTAGACAAATAGTTAATTCTTGTCTTATTAAGGACGGTCTTAAACCTGTTGCCATAAGCACGATGAGAGGTGATATAGCTAAGCTTAAAAAAATAGGATTACTTAAAACATGGCATCAATCATTAGGGGAAGGAAACGGAAGCATAGCACGATACATACAAAACAGAGAAAAATGGCCAAGTAAAGACACCCTTATTAAAGCACATCTAGAAAAAGAACTGATTGAATGCTTTAAGAACAAGATTATTGTTGATAATTTTATCATACAAATGGAAAAAGAAAACTCTAAACAATCATCATTACCTAAACCTAGAAAATCTAAAAAAGAAAATTCACAAGAGCAAATTGAGCAAGGCAAATTGTCAAATGGCGGTGTACAAAATAGCGACCTTATATCTAAAGATATAAGAAGCTTATATAAGTATAAGAATTCTAAGAAATCGACTTTAAAAAAAGAAGAAGAAAATAGAACAGATGCAGGAAAGACGAGCAAAAATAGAGCAAAAAGCAATTCTAGCACGAAGACGAGACCAAAAATAGCATATAAGACGACATATGAAGAGTACATGGAAGTAAGACTAGAGAGTAGTTATAGGGTAAGTAAAGCCACAATGGCCAAAATAAGGTGTAATAGCAACAATGTTAATACATACAGGAACGCTTTAAGGAACCTAGAGGCAGGAATATTAGTATATGGTAGGGATTACTTAATAGGGGACATAGTGGAACACTTCACGAGTGAGTTTGTGAATGGGTATAAGGGAAAAGTATGGATGATGAATCCTAATACAGCAAAGACAAATGATTTTTATAAGATTTGGGGTATGTTCACGGATAAATACACGAATAAGTATAAGCAACAAGAGATGCTAGCAAGAAGGGCATACTATGATGGATACGGGAATATGAGTGAGTTAGATGCTAATGGAAGATTTATAGAAGGGAGTGTAAAGCTAATAAGTGGGTTATTAGATAAATTTAGACAAGATATCAACAAGGATAGCGTTATATGAAAAGAGTTAATTTTGCTAAAAGAGTCAAGGAAATAGTATCTGATACTTCTGTAGAAGAAATACTTGATATGTATGAGGTGTTGAAACCACACCTCAAGATTATCCTACAATGAAAAAACTGCTAATAAAAGTAAATATGAAATTATATTAATAATATTTTAATATTGATTATTATTTTATATTTGATATAATTGCAACAATGTATCTATATAGGAGTATAAATATGGGGAATTTAATAAAAATATTGCTGTTAAGTTTACTTTTATTACTAGCAGTATCTTGTGTTCATGAACAACAACAATCATCTTCAACAGAAGATGGAAATCATCTAAATGATGAAGACATAAATTCAGCAAATTATGAATCAAAGAAGAAAGATATATTGAGTACTCTAGCTCAGTCATTAAAACAGGTTGAAAATTTGCTACAAGTAGCTAGCTTAACAACAAATAAGCTAAACGAATCAGATGAAAACACAATCGGAACAGCTTTTACAAGTGCAGTAAATTTAATTTCATCTGCCACAGCTCATTTAAAAAGCGCTTCAGAAAAAACACATAAGATATCTGAATTTGCAGGAATAAATATAGAAGAGATAAAAAAGGCTAAAGATAAAGCTACCTCTGCAGATATTGCATCAACAGAAGCATCTAAGCTTGCTAAACAAGAAGAACAAAACATTCAAAAACTGTATAAAGCGCAAATGCAACAGTCTGCTACAAATTCTGAAGATATAAAACAGGCTAAAGCATCCGTAGAAGTAGCTTGGAAAGCTGCAGAAAAAGCTAAAGACGATATAGTAGAAGCAGAAAAGGCAGCAAAAGAGGCATTAGCGAAAATTAACACAGAAAATACAAACAACGCAAAGCTTACAGACATAAAAGAAATAACAGAATTAGTAGTAAAAATAGCTGAAAACACAAAAAAAGTAGCGCAAGAAGTTGTAGATTCATTAAACAAAACTTAAACAAACAGAATAAAATGAAAAAGGAATAAGCATATTTTTCTTATTCCTTTTTTCCCTATTAAAATAGAATTAAAATAGATCCCGTGAATATAATTTAAGCAGATAATTGTTATTTACTAAAATGATAAAAAGAACCCTTCATTTTAAGTAAAAGTATGTGGAATAAAGAAATCTTGTATTGATTTTCATATATTCATACTACAGCCTCTCAACTCTATGTCAGATTAAATCTTTCCTTGCTAAGTTTAAACACTTTAATTTATTTTACTCAGGGAGAACTGATACTATTAAATAACCAACACTTTTTAAAGGAAGATTGATTGTCTAATATAATTAATTTATAATTGTCTCTATGGAGGATAAGTTATCTAATCTTATTCTACAGAATGCAACTCTAATTTTAGTGGATATTCAAAACGATTTCTTAGAATCGGGTGCTCTTCCTGTTCCTAGTGGCAGTGAAATTATTCCCTTAATCAATCATCTTCAAACCTGCTTTAATCATGTTGTTGCCACCAAAGATTGGCACTGTGAAAACCACATAAGCTTTAGTAGTATTAATAATAAGGGGTGGCCTAAACACTGTGTTCAGGGTACATGGGGAGCAGAATTTCCAAAGAGTTTAAATGTTGAAAAAATAAAAGCTGTTTTTTTAAAGGGACAGAATAAAAATTCTGATAGTTACAGTGGTTTTTATAACGATTCTGATAAAAAAGAATCAACAGGTCTTTTTAATTATCTTAAATCAAATGAAATTAATACAGTGTTTATAGCAGGACTAGCATTAGATTTTTGCGTAAAGGAAACAATTATTGACGCCTATAAATTAGGATTACAATCTTATTTAATAATTGATGCTACAAGAAGTATTTCACCTTTCCCTGACCTAGTAATACAGGATCTTAGAGATCTTGGTATATTAACCTGTTTATCAAAAAATATTTTTGATAACTCAAGCCTAAGTCATTTTAAAAATTCAAAATCTTTCTATATCTAAGATATTATTAATAATCATTATAAAAATGTTTACTAGAAATTCTAATTTCTCATTTAAATTTTAACTATATAATCATCTGTTATTGATTAGAAGCAATCACAACATTAAAGTCTAGTTAACTACTAATTAGTCTCTTAATTATAATTTAAGCCCAATAAAAGGGACATAAAAAGATTAAGCAGGCTAATAGCCTGCACTCTTTTAGAATTAAAAAATTTGGATTATAATGTAAAAATAATAAAAAAACCTATTAATGGTGCTATAAGCCGTGTACGAAAAATGACTTATAGCGCCGAAAGGATAATAGAATGATACCGCAAAAGCCTTTATTTTTCAAGAAGACCACCAAGGACAAGGAAGTATTACTACAAAAACTTATTAAAAATAGCCAAGAAGCTACAAGTCATACTAAATCAGTCACGATTAACTATGTAAAATCACGAATAGCTCGTACCCAAACACAAATTGAGCGGTCATATAAAATTTGTTGGGCTATTGAAGTTAAGACTATAGAATATTACGAATCAGGTAGGCTTAGACATTATTCAGCATGCGACATTCACAGAATGGTTAATTCTATACTTGCTAGCAAAAATTCTAAACCATATGCATCTAGCACACTAAGAGGCGACATTAAGGTATTAAAAGAGTTAAAGCTCATTGAGGCAGTAACAAAATATTTAGGAGATGGAAATGGGGGATTTTCATTCTATGTAATTAACCACAAAAAATGGAAAGACTATAAAACAATAATTAAAACCCACTATGAAAACAAACTTATTAACGATTTAGCTAATGCAAAAATTACAGGTATTTTTGAAGAAAAGATTGACAGCATATTATTCGATGAAGAATTAGAAACAGAAATAGTAGAAGTAGAAAATTCACAAGAAGGAATTGAACAAATTGAGACAGACAAATTGTCAAATGGCGGTGCGCAAAATAGCGACCTTATCTCTAAAGATATAAGAAGCTTATATAAGTATAAGAATTCTAAGAAATCGACTTTAAAAAGAGTTGAAGAAAATGGAACAGATACAAAAAATAGAGCAAAAAGCAATTCTAGTACGAAGACGAGACCAAAAACAGCTTATAACACGACATATGAAGATTACATGGAAGTAAGACTAGAGAGCAATTACAGGGTAAGTAGAGCCACAATGGCCAAAATAAGGTGCAATAGCAACAATGTGAATACATACAGGAACGCTTTAAGGAACTTAGAGGCAGGAATATTAGTATATGGTAGGGATTACTTAATCGGGGACATAACGGAACACTTCACGAGTGAGTTTGTGGGTGAATATAGTGGAAAAGTATGGATGATGAATCCTAATACAGCAAAGACAAATGATTTTTACAAGATTTGGGGCAGATTCACGGATAAATACACGAATAAGTATAAGCAACAAGAGATGCTATCAAGCAGGACATATTCTGATGGATACGGGAATATGAGTGAGTTAGATGCTAATGGAAGATTTATAGAAAGGGGTGTAAAGCCAATAAGTGGGTTATTAGATAAATTTAGACAAGATATCAATAAGGATAGCGTTATATGAAAAGAGTTGATTTTGCTAAAAGAGTCAAGGAAATGGAAGTAGGTACTTCTGTAGAAGAAATGCTTGATATGTATGAGAGAAAACGAGAGTGGCAGGAGTATTTAGAAGTACATGGTGAAGGCAGAGATCCTAATGAGGTATATGATGAATGGGTAAATACAACGATAGTAGCTAGATTGGGCAAGAGACTAGAGAGGGCAAAGAGGATGGGAGAAAGACTTGATAGTGAGTTTGAGAAGAGAATTGGCAAGACAAAAGTTAAAAACAAAATAAAAATGAAAAAAGGAGAATAGTATGAGTGAAGTTAGGTATAAAAGGCCAGTAGTAAGAGAATATAGGGAGAGTAATATCAGACTTACTGAGGAAGATAAAATAGCCATAGAAAACATGCTTAAAGATGATATTGGAGAAAATCATGAGGAGATAAAGGAATATATAAGAAATCTTATGATATACCTAGGGGACATGGGGGAATGCATAGACCAAAGTAAAGTGTTTAAAACATGGAACAATAGATATTGCCCACCTAATTTGAAGGAGAGATTTAGTAAACATAAAGAGAAAATTGAGAAATATTTTGAAGAAAAATATTCATAAGCGGTTACTGATAAGCTATGGACGGAATGGATGAATTCTGTACATGAAGACTTAATATACATGGATTGGAAAAGAAATAAGGAGAATAATATGAGTGAAGTTAGACTAACTGAGAAAGATAAAATAGAGTTAGAAGATACATTAAAAACACTAAGGGAGCTTAGGAAGAGTAAGATCATACTACCAGAGGAATACAAGATAGAGCTAAAAAATAAAGTAAAAGATGACATTATAAAAATTTGTGAGTATTTGGAAGAAGATGATAGAAAATTTGAAGAATACAAAGAGAAACATGGAGCAGGAAGAGATGAAGATGAATTGTATGAAGCATGGCATAGTAAGCCTTATCCACGTAAAATAGATAATCTTATTGAAAAAAATATTTCAGAAATTAGAGAATATTGGGAGGAAAAATATCCAGAAGTAGATTGCAGTACAAGAGGTGATTTAAATAGTGAATGGTTTTGTTGGTATAACTTTTTGTATAAAAAGCTTGGAATGGCATGGTTAAGGGGAGAATAATATGAGTGAAGTTAGACTAACTGAGGAAGAGAGTATAGAGTTAGAAAATAACTTAAAAACACTAAGGGAGCTTAGGAAGGATAATATCATATTTCCAGAGGAATACAAGATAGAGCTAAAAAACAAATACAAAGCTGACCTTATAAAAATTTATGAGTATATAGATAAGGAAGAGAATACATTTGAGGCATACAAAGAGAAACATGGAGCAGGAAGAAGTGATTATGCAGTGTATAAAGAATGGTATAGTAAGCCTTTTCCTCCTGAAATACAAGCTCTTATTGATAAGAATGGGGAGGATCTAAGAGAATATTTGGAGGAGAAATATCCAGAAGTAGATTGCAGTACAATAGATGATTTAAATAGTGAATGGTTTGAATGGTATAACTTTTTGTATGGCAAGCTTGGAATGGCATGGTTGCGGGGAGAGTAAAAGAGTTATTTAAAACATAAAGATTAATAAATGGAATTAAAGGGAGAGGATATTTAAGTCAAGTGAAGATAATAAACAGAGAAGGAAGTAAATATAAATATAGGGAAGAAATAATAAGACTGTTTCCCAAACATGATACATACATAGAAGGGTTTTTGGGAACAGGGGCAATATTTTTAAACAAACCACTAGCGAAATATAACATAATAAATGATGCTTCAAAATTCATATATAAGATATTTTATTTTTTAAGGAAAAATCCAGAAGAGTTATACAGAAGAGTAAAGGAGGCGATAATATATGACGAAATAGTAGAAGAGAATCAAGAAAAGATTGAATATCAGGTAATAAGAGCATTATATTCAATCTTTGGATCATGTACAAAAACAATGGTAGTAAATAAAATAAATGCAAGGAAAAACTTTTTAGAAAGACTTGAGAGGTATAAGGAAGAAATACAGAGTAAACTGAGTCAAAGTATGTTTTTTAGGAAAGATATATTTAAGTTTATCGAAACAATAACACTAAACATGAGAATGAGTCAAAAAAGTTTTATATACCTAGATCCCCCGTATAGCGTATCAAAAGGAAGGTTGGGTGATAATAAGGGCTGGCGTATAGAAAAGTTAGAGAAACTTATTTTAGAGGTTAAAAAATATAGGTGGCAATATGCAATAAGTGAGTTTAATGACACAAAGGTGATGGAATTATTTGAAAAGCATGGTCTTAATATACATGTAATAGGAAAATCAAGTGGAATAAATAGGACATTTGGGCATAGTAAATGTGAGATACTAGCAACATCATATTGAGGCAGGTGTTGCAAAAAGGGCTTAAAAAGGCTATAATAAGGCATACAGAGTAAATGAGGAGATGAGTATGGGGAATTTAGTTGAGCGAATAAGTAAATTATTTTTCTCTAGTAAAAAGGAAGACGAACGGGGAATTGATGATGTGTGCATGGAGTTGGAAGGTAAGGAAGAGGCTAGCGTAGTAAAAAAGAGAGGTGGAAGGCCATCACTTAATCTTACTGAGGAAGAGAAGAAGGAAAAGCTTCGTATAAAGAATAGGTTATATAGGGAAAAAAATAAGGACAAGATTAAGGAATATAGGGAAAAGAATAAGGACAAACTTAAGGAATATAGGGAAAAGAATAAGGACAAGCTTAAGGAATATTTTGAAAAGAATCAGGATAGGATCAAGGAAGTAAGGCGACAATATTATGTAAATAATAAGATTGAAATAGTAGCTAAGAAAAGGGAAGCAAGGCATGAGAATCCAGAAAAATCAAGAGAATATCAAAGACTTTATAGAAAAGCTAAACCAGAAGTTTCTATAAAGAGTAATAGGAAGTATTACTATGCAAATCAAGAAGAATTAAGAAGGAAGAGAAGAGAGAAATATGCAAGACAAAAGCTAGAGAGAGCAAATATTTCTTAGAATTTAAAAATTAATTAGCATTGGTCTTTTTGTAAAACTGTCATGTAAAATAAAAATAAAAAAGCAATAAAAAAAGTTTAAATCAAATAGTATTGGTTTTTTTGTCAAATTATCATGTAGTATTGACTACTAAGAAAACTTAAAATGTATCAAGTTTATTTCGAAATATCATATTAGGATTTTTGTTAAGAATTTAATGAATTAAAATATGTTATTTTATTTCAAATCTATTTTGAAATATTTCATATATATTAAATTTTGTATTAAAACATTTCAAAATTATTTTAAGATATCAAATTTTCTTTTAATAAATTTCAATTTCTTTTAATTTCTTTTAAAGACACACTAAAATATTTTAAAGAAAACATAAAAAAACATGAAATATTTTAAAATATTTCATGTTTTTTTATAAGGAAATAACCCGTATAAAGCCCATATTTTAAGTTTTAGTAAAGATAAAAATATTTTAAAGATTTTATTAAGAAAATAGATTTTTTTAAATACAAATTGTTGACATTTAAAGTAAAAGATAATACACTTAAGTTAAGATAAAAAACTAGTTTAGAAAAAGACTAGTAGGAGGTAAAGAAAATGAATAAAAAATTACTTATTAAAAATAAAAAATTAAAGGGACTTAACCTTAAAAAGATTAAATCCCAAAAAAAATCTATCTATAACAACATTATAACAAAAAGTAGAAAAGAAAAAAACTTAAATAGAGTCAATACCCCAGAAGGGTGGTCAATTGTAGACCATGAAACATACTTGAAATATCATAATATATTTTGTGAAGACACAAACTATATTTTATACCCTATATTTCGTACTTTATTTGGAGCTAGAGATAGTGAAGAAATTTTCCAAAGATATGAAATAAGTAAAGTTAGCGAACTTTATAGAGAAATACTTAATTTAGAAGATTATTTAGACCTTGAATTAAGGTGGGGGGATATTCCTGTATTTACTTATATAAGTTCCTTATCATGGTGTTTGTGTGAGTTAAATGAGATTGATAATATTCAAGCTATTTTTTCAATGATTATTGAGTTTTGCATTGAGTTTAAACTTGAAAAAGAATTTATTGAAGATACTAGTGAACAAGATTTATTTATCTATTTTGCGCGTAAGTGTTTTGAGTTTGGAACTATTGAAATAGAAAAAATCAAGTTTGAAAATAAAGAAAATATGATAAAGAAAAGACAGGAAAATTTAGAAGTGTTGTTGGGTAAAAAAGAATATATTGAATTTATAGACAAAAAAGCAATTCTTGAAAAAGAAAAATATGAACTTAAGGAAAAATATCGGGAACTTGAAAAAGAAAAAAATGAACTTACGGAAAAGTATAGGGAACTTGAACTTAAAGAATATGAAATAGAAGAAAAACAATCTTTACTAGAAAAAGAACAACATAATTTTATCTGTTGGCTCGAAGCAGAAAAGTATTATAAGGGGGAGATTGAATACCAACAATTACTAGAAGAACGAAAAATTCGTGAAGAAATAGGGGTTTTGTATGTTTAAGTTTTTAAGGAATTTATTTGAAAATATAAAGATAAAGGTTACTAGCTATAAGCTAGTGACCCCAAATAGATTAGCAAAAATAATAAAATATGAATATTTAGGAAATAAAATAATATTTAAAACTAGGATATATGAAAATTGGTTTAATTCATTGAGTAGTGTAGAAAAACAATTTATTTTAAAAAATAAGAGTAAAAAATTTAAGAATAGTTATAACACAATATCTTATTTGTTTGAATACTTATTACTTTTTTCTAAAAGTAAAGATTTATACTATAAAAATTTTCTTTTCTATAATGAAATTAAGGATAAATTTAATTTATCAAATTCTATTGAAAAAGAAAATTTAGTTATTTCTAATATTGAATATATGTTAAGTCTTTTTGATAAAGATTTTTCTTATATAAAAAAGAGTGTAAAATCTTATTATTATCGATATAGTATTGCTAAGAATAAGGTTGTGAAAAATAAGGTAGCAATCATTGACAATAAGAATAGTAATAGGTTGTGTTTGTTTGAAATTAAGGGTAAGGAGTTGCAATATGAAAATTAGTAGAGACAATAAAAAGAGTACTAGTGTTGTAAAAAACACTAGTACAAAAAATGTTATTGTAGAACACAATAACAACACAACACTTATTCTAAATAATAGGGTTGATATATTAGTTTATGTTTTAAAGTTTATAGGACTTATAAGTATTGCTCTTTTATTACTTATATTTAATATAATAAGTTCTTATTCCGGATTTAATTCTTATAATAATTTAGACAATTCGAATAAAGAATTTGTACTTTTTTCATTGTTAGTAAGTATTGTTATGATAATAGTACCTTCTATGGTATTCATGTTCTTTTATTCTAAATTAAGGGAAGTTAAAAAAGGAATACTAGATTTAGGTAATTTAGAAAAAGTATTAGCGTGTATTTTGATATTAATTGGTGTTGTAGCACAACTTTTTAGTACCTTTATGACATATGAAACACTTTATTATTCAAGATTTAGTAATTTTATTGAGAATGAAATAGCTAAACATAAAGAATATGTAAGGGGTCGAAAAGAATTTTTAGCAAAACATGAAGCAAATATTCTAAATGCAATAAAAGAATTGGATATAAAAATAAATGAAAATAATAAGAGAATTAAGTTAGCAAACGATGAACATATTAAATTAGACTATACATTTAAAACAAATAAAGTTAATTTACTTAAAGAAATTGAACGGGCGGAGGCGGATAATAGTAGATTAAAGGTTGAAAAGAATAATAAACTTAAAGAATTAGAAAAGAATAAAAGTGAAATAGTTTCCTTTAATTTGAAAAATTTAAGATTGGGGGGGCTTTATGTTTTAAGTGGTACTTCAACAGTAGTTTCTAGCGATGATATTGATAATATTGTATTTTGTTGGGGTTTATTCTTATTAGCTTTAATGCTAGATATATTCTTAAGTATTTCATTTTGTATGTTAAGAAATACAATAGGTGATTTTCTATTGTATTATAGATTAAATTATAAAAGTAGATATATTGATAATAAAAACAATATAAAACCAACAATTAAGCTTAAATCAAATAAAATTGACTTAAATTCTATTCCGGTTGAAGTATATAATGCTTTAGAAGTTGTATCTAAAAATTTGGAAAAAGATAATAAAACAATTAAATCTATTAATGTTATTCATGATAATACTAAAATATCAATTCATAATATAAGAAAAATGTTACAACTTTTACTTGATTATGGTTTTTCTTATAGGAAACAAAAAAGATTAATATTAAATGTAGAGTCAATATTAGAATTTATTAAGTATTTCAATGGTAACAAAATAGACCAAAACTTAAAAAGTGAATTAGAAAAACAATATGATTTTTTAGAAACATTTAGTAACTTAAATATGTTTATACATAAAGTAGTTTAGGGGGCAAATATTATGAATAGTACATTAACAATACCACAAGAAACAACAGTAGATGAAGTAAAAAAAGACTTAAAGGGGGTCGGGATAAAAGAGGCCACTATTGAATTCTTATTGGTTAAAAGTACAAATTACCATTATGCAGTATTATCGCAACAACTTATTTCGGTTAAAGAACAAGTAGATTTAAAGTTTCAAATTGTAAATGAAAAATTTGAAAAAACGGATCAAAAAATAGATAGTTTAGAAAAAAATATGGATATAAAATTTGGAAAAATGGACGATCAAATAGATAGTTTAGAAAAAAATATGGATATAAAATTTGGGAAAATGGACGATCAAATAAATAGTTTAGAAAAAACAATGGACTTAAAGTTTGAAACAATTGATGTAAAAATAGATAGTTTAGAAAAAAATATGAAGAGTGAACTAAGTAAATCCAATCGTATGCTTATTTTAATAGCAACAGTAGGGGCACCGGTTTGTTATCATTTATTGCAACAATTAATATTGTATTATAAAGGATAATAAGAATTAGTTAGTATAGAAAAGAAAAGTCAAGGTTTAGTAGCCTTGACTTTTTATTTGTGGTAATTTTTATTTAAAATAGTTATTAATTAATAATAGTTCTAAATAAAACAAAAAAACAATAATTCTTAAGACAAAAAATAAATTCTTAAATAAATATAGAATAGTTAAGTAAAAGGAATAATAAGTAAGTAGGGAAGTAGATATAGGAATACTTAATAAAGATATAGGTTTTTATAAACAACAATTAAGAATAAACATACTAGATATAA
>NZ_CP028885.1 GCF_003606285.1 Borrelia turcica IST7 | reverse complement strand
ATTTTATTGTTTTTTAGTATATAATAAATCTCATTGTTTAGTTTTGCAAATCAAATTGATATAGTATCTATTTATTGTATAATAAGAACAAGGTAGCAAGAGAAAATATTGAGAACATATGTGGAATTATAAATCAAGCATCAATAAATTTTTTCTAGTTTCATTCTTCTTATGGTGTCCTGTCAAACTTATCAAATAGAATACGACAAATTTGCTCAAGTACTAAGCTCTAAATATTATTTAGAGACAAAATATTCAGCAGATGGTATAATTAAATCCTTAATCTCAATAAGGTATAACAAGCCTAAAGGAGAGAAAGAATATTCAATTTTAGTTAAAGCTCAAACTAGACACTCAGGGAAAGTACAAGCTTACAAAATAATCACAGATACACACTTTGAAGCTATAGGAAAATTAATATCTGAAAACACTGAAAATATCATAAAATACGATGAATCTTATAATCCTTATTTCCCATATGAATCAAAAACAGTAATAGAAAAAAGAGACATTGTAACAGAAATTTCTAAATTTATCATTCCAGAAGAAGAATTTTAAAATTTATTAAAATAAAAAATAAATACAATAAAATAGCTGAGTTTAAAGTTTATACCGCTAATAGCTATACAATTGTTAGTTTCAGTAAAAATGAGATTCAAAAGTTTTTGGAAGAATTTAACTTCAAAGTAGAAATAATTGATAATTAAAGGTAAAATGCCATAATAAAGGGCTAAGAAGAGAAATATATCTCTTTAACTCAAATAGTTCATACCTTAATTTTAAAAATAATAAAAGTCAAATTTCAATTTACCTTATTGGATTACAATAAATTTTATATATTTTAATTATTAGTTTACAGTAATACTCAAATTTAAAGTTATTTAAAATATTTATTGAATAACTTTAAATAATAACTAAAAACCAAGCTTGTATCTTGTCCTAGTGAATAAAATTACCTTAAGGCGCTGTTTGATAAATTAATTTATAAGCAAAAGAAGCTATTTTTTACATATTAAATACTTAAACATAAAAAATAGCATTATGCTAAACAAAATACTTTTTAAATCATTATAGGGAGGATATTTAAACTTAAATCTTAACAAGAGTAACCCTATTGATATAACAAAGTTTCCCTCGTATGAGACCTTAGGTTAAATCTAATAGTTATTCAATAAATAGTATTATATGCAATACAGTCCTTTTTCAATCAACTAATTGGGTACTTTATTAATCTTTATGCTTTTATACCCAACCTCCTTTTAAACCTAAAAATAACGTCATTCACTTTAAAAATATTATTAGTTATTTATCTTCTATACCTGCATATATAGATATTCTAAATTCCCTATTCCCCCCAAAAAAAAGAAACCCCTTGGGGAAGGGGATTATTTAAAAGAATGTATGGTATGAAGTAAATATTGATAATAAATTCTTTTAATTTTAAAAAAGGAGAATATTTAATAATTAAATTATTAGTTCAATAATCTGATTATTTCCAGTTTTTTCTAAATTATTTTTCTATTATATCCTTTCTGTTCTTAATTCTATAAAACAGGTAATTCTATTTCCCCTTAAGATACAAATCTTTGTTGAGCGTAAGTTATACAAACAGAAAGACTTAAATGTGTTACAATATTATTACAAGTTATTTAAACTATAAATATTTTATCCTTAGGAGCAGTTTGTGAGACAAGACCCCCTGTTTAAAATTTTATATATTCTTTTATTTTTCACCCTCTTCAATGCTTGTTATGTACCAGGAGAAGTTAGAAGGTATTCTATATCCAATTTTGATGATATAAGCTTAGCTGAAATCATAACATTAGGAAAGGGTACTGTTATGCTTAAAGAATTTAGTTTTAACAACAGGTTTCCTTTTATAAAAGACACGGTATTCCTTATACCCTTAAGTTTGTAGCTCCTAGACATTTCACCCATCTTGTAAGTTCCAGAGAGGGTATTAAAGAGATTTATTTAAGAGGCGACATCAAGCTTCAATTTTTTCTACACTCAGGGCATTCTTTCTCTATACCAACATCATCTATTGAATCTCTACGATCAATTATTTCTGATATACAATTTAATCTATTTGGAGTCCGCAAATTAGTTACTCAAGTTCAACTGAATACACCTACAGGTATAATATCATACGCTAATCTTTACTACTCTGATGGTGTCTTATTCCTAAATTCTAATACTTATGATTTCCCCAGCATTTATTTTAGTAAATATGAAGTCAACAGGCTTTCTGTAATGCTTACAAGAAGTCATTATTCCTATCCTTGGCATGATATTTCAATAGGATTATATTAACACAAGATTTATTGTCATTCTCTTTTATTTGATATACCTTTATTAAGATATAAGAGCTTATAAAAAAAGTCCCTACTCCTATATCTTGTTTTGGAGAGGATTAATAGGAGTGTTGGGGACTATTGATAGAATGCTTTCTATCTTCTTATATCTACTTATAATATTATTTTATTTTTTTAATTTTGTAAATATTTTTAATCAATTTTATTATGTCACTTACTTACTTGCTTTCTCTATTGCTCTTAAGAGTCTAAGCTCTCCCTTACTTATACCTGACTTATTGAGCTCTTCCCTTGCTCCCATACACATTTTTGAGTCAAGTTTTCTATTTGATTCCTGCATTTCTTTAATCTCTAGCTCACTGGGTTCATAATCAATCCACTTCCTATCTACCCATCCCTTCTCCCACTCATAATATCCCTCATTATGATTATTTCCACTAAGCTCATCAAAATGTCTTGTTAGCGCTGAGACTACCTTTGCTCCGTAATAAAGCATCTTATCTGTTTCCATCTCTGTTATAAATTTATCATAATCATACTCTTCCCTGTCTGCATATTCACAATGTCCACTATAAGCTTAAATATATTTATGCAATTCATTGCTATATTCCCAAACGGAAGGTCTGGATTGCTTAATGATTTAATATTAACTTCATACTTATTCTTTAAGCTTCTAGGTATTCTGAAAAAGTCAATAACATACCCATTAACCCTAGCCTTGTAATTTGCCTCATACTCTGCATTCCCAAAAAAAGTTTCCTTCCTCTCAGATACTATATTCTCACAACACTTCTCACAACACAGTATCATAGGAAAGATTCCCTTATTTGTTTGTTTAATTCCTCTCATCTTTATCACCTCAAACCTAAGTTATTTTTTCTCTCTTTATTTTGTGTACATTATTATAATATATATCAAATAAGAATTAATACAATTGTATGCCCTTTTTATTATTTCTTTTCTTCTCAGTGATTTTTATTGTTTTTTTTTGATTTTGCGGTAAAATATTATTTATCTTTAACCTTTAACCATTTATAAAAAGTCTTGAGAAATTTTATTTCACATGGCTTTTTATTTATTTTTTTACTTTTCCCTTCCTACTTACTTTCTTTATTCTTACCTTCCACTTGTCTTTAGATTTATCTACAAATAACTCACATACAATCCCAGGACTTGACATATCAAAATGGGAAAAATTTTTAGAATAAAGTGTTATAACAGGGTTCTTTTCAGCTAAATACATATTATAAATTAATGGATAAATGTCATTATGCTGCTCCGGTACTATTGCTTCCTCCATAGCTAAATTTATTCTTGGATTTTGCAATATTTTAGTGTTTTTCAATTTTTCCTTAAGTTCATCAATAAATATCTTCTGATGATACACTCCGCTAAAATGCATCTTTCTATCCATTTCCATATCATCATTAAATATTTTCTTTTCAATATTTTTAATTTGTCTGAAAAGCGAATCTGATTGCTTTAAGACAAGAGAGTTAATAAGGTCTTGGTTATTCTTAGCATTTTGTATTTGATTATAAACTTCTCGTCTAAAAATATATTCTCTTGTATCAAATTCATCTCTACTAGTAGCTTTTAGTTTACAAAAATTACAATTCTTAATAATATCTGTCTTTAAAGGAGCCTTTTCCTCAAGCATTTGCTCTAATTTATATTTCTTAATTTCAAATTGAATACCATCATTACCAAATTCCTGCTTGCTCTTAAACTTCATAACATTTAACACTAATGCATTATTGTAAGTTACATTAGAGTCTTGATTTTGCTGTGGGTAAGATTTCTTACCCACAATGCATATTTTAGGATTAAATTTACTTAAAAATATGTTATAAATAGCGGAATATATGCTAATAAAATCCTTATTAACAAATTTTTCATAAGGGATGCTTTGTTCATGCTTTGCAATAATCTTAAGCTCCTTAATACCACCCTCATCTTCTGCAAATTCTTTCAAATACTCATCGACCTTGCTTACAAATAAATCTATATTCTCATCAAGAAAATCATTAACTATTTTCTTACTATAAGAGTCATCATTATAAATCCTCTCCATCTCTTCATATATTTTATTTTCGACATAATAAGATTTTGCCTCATATATGTTTTCAATTGACATTTGTGGATTCACATGCTCATGGCTTATTTCCCAATTCTCTGTGCCCTTGGGTGATAGAATCCAGTTGCTATGAAATTTATCAAGGATAAGTTTTAATACTCTTTTATAAAAAATAGCTTTATCCTGATTTTGGTGCTTATATATTCTATTACCTACAATATAAATTGCAGGTTGATTATTTGAGAGATAAAGATTGTACATAATAGGATAAATATCGTTATCATTGATAAATCTAGAAAACTTTCCTTCAAAATGTTCCATCTTATCTATTTCAAATTTACCTTTACTATTAAGTTTTGTATTTAACATAACTAAAGGGTCTAATATCTTAGTATCTTTTAAATTAGGTTCAAGATAATATGTTATCTGCTTATCTATAGGATAATGTAAGGGCAAACTGACTGATTCCCTTGCATTACTTGGAACTTTTTGAATATATGACCCTTGCACAATAATTTCATCACTCAATCCAAATTCTTCTTCAAAAAATTTTCCTACAGACTCTTTAATTTGTTTTAAAAGCGAGTCCGAATGGTTTAAGACAAGTGATTCAATCAAAGACTTAATAGATTTATCACCCTTAACATCTCGTATTTTCTTATACAGTTCATATTTGAGTTTATGGTGCTTGACTTCATATAGCTCTTCACTCTCAGGAAAATCAACACCATTACTAATCTGCTCTAGTTCTTCTTTATTTTCCGTCTTCTTGCAAGAAAAAATAGAAATAAAAATAATTAACATTAAATATATTTTCATAACCTTGCCTTATTTATTTTTATTTTATAGTGTTATACTATTGTAACATTTTAAAATAAATTCTAATATTTAAAACATAGGAAATAAAGAATTTTTTTATGAAAAGGCTACAAATTTTAATACTTTTAAGTCTAGTAATTAAGTTAAACGCTTTAATAACTACAAAAGATTTACTTAAATTTAGTCATGTAGAATATGATAATATAATCTCATCAAGGTACGCTACTTTATATCAACCTGTCGACAAACACACCTACTCTATTCTTGATAAATATTTTGAAAGCCTTGACGCTTACTATAACTCTATTTATGCTCTTAGTCATGCAACCTATGCTTATGAGAAATCTTTATTGTCTTTTGCTAGCATTAAACTTTCTTTAATGGAAAAGTTTGAGGAACAGTATAATCACAAAATTGAAGAAGAGCATTCTGTTCTTCATCAAGCCGAGGAGAAAAAAAATTTAGATTATAAGCATATGAGCGATCTTAAAAAGCTTTGCCAAACTCATAAGATTAATAAAGAAAAACTAAGACAAGAGCTTGTGGAATCTCTTAATCGGTTGGTTCATGACAAGAATAAACGAGATAAGTCATTTTTAAAAGCTATGGAAACTCAGAACACAATGAATAATTACAATGACACTCGTATTGAGAATGCTAAAGCTAAGGACAGTCTGAGGCAGGAACTAGACCAAATGATTACAGAATTAAATAGCTTAAATGAGAAATTTAGTCTAAGCGAAGATAAATTGAATAAGGCTTACAAGGCTAATGCCGTTAATTTTAAGACATGGCAAACAATGCAACATAAAAAAGACACATTCTTTGCTGAAATGGAGAAGGCTTGGAATGAGCTGGAAATGTCACATGAGCCTTGGTCAAAGGAAAAATTTGAAAAGAATAAATCACATTATTTAAAGACAGTAGATAAATTTGAAACTACTGCTGAAAACAGATATAAGGCTAGTAAGAATATTTATGACAATCTGATAGCAATCAAGGTGGCTGAAAAAGAATATTTTGAATTGAATCTAAAAGTAATAGATAAAGAAGTATTAGTTAAGAAAGGAAAGATACACTTAATGGAATATAAATAGTGTTTTTATATTCAAAAGATATCATCTGGACTCAATCACAACTACAATAAGCTTACAACAAGAAATTATCATAACAAATACAGAAAGAACTGACAGCGTAACTAATTCACAAAATGTCCAACCCAAAACACATTTTCTATTCTTCAACTTTACCCCTAAAACATATATTTACGGTCTGGTCTTCATTGCGTATAATCCTTAAAATCCCCCTCTCATTTTCAATTTCCGAAGTTTCCCCAAAAATATCCAATTCCACACTACCCATCTCTCCCACAGAAATATCACCCCCCTCCTCTATCTCACAATCTCCCAACAGCTCCTTAAGACACTCCTTCTGTATATCATAAATATCCATATAATCCTCACTAATATTAATATAATCAATCATAGTAGGCTGAACTCTAGGTAAATTATATTCTTCATCTGTAATTTTATTTTTCAAAATATCTCCTGTTGTCGAACTTTATTACTCAAAATTAAAATAACAAAACTCAACCTAAAGCATCATTATAATATAGTTAGACTCTGAATGCAAAATGCTTCTCTGCATACAAAACACCTCAAATTCTTTATTGCATTTTGCATATTTCAAATAAAATATAACCCACTCATTAACTTATTGTAAAAGTTAAACAAAAAAATTTAAAGGTAATTAAAATTTTAAATCACAAAAATCAACATAAAAATTTAAAAAGGTAATATACTGAAAAATATCATAAATACTCTCCAGTATATCAATTAATAATATCTTCTAAATATTACTCATGCTTTTACGAAAATACAGCTGAAATCATTCCTGCCGCTCCACTCAAAGCAGAAGTAGCTTTAATTAATGACACCAAAGGATCATTAAACTTAGTAGATGAAGGCTTACTTAAATCATTTCTTAACTCATTCTCAACGCCCCCATACAAAAGGTTTTCCACTCTCTTCATAAGGTCTTTTATACATTTCTTACTTTCTCGGTCTTGTGATGAATGTTTGTTACTATTCATATATCCACATGCATCTATACCTGGATTAGTTTTATCAAATTCTTCTAGTACCTTACTCATGTCTGCTTTCTTGTTACCACCATCACCAACTGCTATCTGTGTTAATTTATCAAGTAAAGAAAGTAGTTTGCATGCCTCTTCTATATTGCTACCTACTACACTTGCTACACCCTCACCACCGTATCCGGCATTTACTAATGTCTTAAATGCCTCTTCAACCTTTCGTGCTGAATCTTTAACTAAGTTAACAAGACCCGGAGCCTTCTTTAAATCTACAGAATTTCTTCTACCATTATCAAATTCACCACTAACCTTGCCCCTTGACTCACCAGAATCTTTTTCTGCATCGCCTGCAATTCTTTTAAGATCCTCTTCCGTTAAAGCCTTAACCTCTTCTAGCCCCAACCCTGTAAGCTTGCTTATTTCCTCTGCTACAGATTTTGCCACTTCCGAGGCCGAGTCTTCGGCTAGTTTAGTCTCAGCCATAGCTTCTTCTAACTCTTCATACAGCTTACAATTAACTAACAACGCTACAGCCAGTATTCCTATTATTTTAATATATCTCATATATACACCTCATTTAAAATCAAACATACTACATAAACCCTAGAATTAAATGTTCGTTACCTTAAATTAATAAAGGAACATTAATGCCTATTTACTTACCCGCCCTATATTTATTCTCTACTCTAAACATAAATTTGGAGTTCTTTACTTAAAGATATAAATTTAAAGGTGTATTTCTATAACAAAGAAATCATACTTAAAAGGAGAGGAAAGTAAATGATAAGAATTTTATTATTAGTATTTTGTATGATGTGTTTTTCATGTTCTGGGATTAAAAACACATTAAAGCCTTCTAAAATTTCCGTGTTAATTGATGGGCGTTTTGATGATAAATCTTTTAATGAAAGTGCTTGGACGGGTGTCAAGGAGTTGGAAAAAGATTTCGGAATAGAAGTAGTGGGTAAAAAGTCTACCCTTGATTCTTATATAAATGATATTAAAGAATTAAAAGATGATGGAACTAATTTAATTTGGTTAATTGGATATAGATTTAGCAATGTTGCAATTAATGCTGCCTCAGACACACCAGGGCTAAAATATGCAATTGTTGACCCTATTTATGAAAGTGGCATAATTATTCCTGCAAACTTGGCAACCATAACTTTTAGAACAGAAGAAGGAGCCTTTTTAGTAGGATATATTGCAGCCAAAACTTCTAAGACAGGGAAAATAGGCTTTATGGGTGGAATTAAGAGTGGAATAGTTGATTCATTTAGGTTTGGATATGAAGCTGGTGCTAAATACGCTAATCAAAATATAAATATTCATAGTGATTATTTAGGTACTTTTGATGACGCTGAAGCTGGAAGAAATATGGCAAAACAAATGTATGCTGATGGCATTGACATTATTTATCATGCAGCGGGTTTAGGCGGTATTGCAGCTATTGAGGTTGCAACAGAACTAGGAGAGGGTCATTATATCATAGGAATTGACCAAGACCAATCATATCTTGCTCCTGATAATATATTGACATCCTCAATCAAGGACATTAAAAGCATTGTATATAATATTTCTGACAATTACTTAAATAAAAATATTTTTGAAGGGGGTAAGATACTAAGCTATGGTCTTAAAGAAGGATTTGTAAGCTTTGTTAAAAATCCCAAAATGATTCCTTTGGCGTTAGAAAAGGAACTAGATGAAATGTCTGAAAAAATAATTAACGAAGAAGTTATTGTTCCCTATGATGAGGAAACTTATGCTCAGTTCACCTACGAACACTTTTAGCATAAAGAGTTAAGTTTTTTTAATAAAAGAAGAGGCTTAAACATTTGTTTCAAGTCTCTTCTTTTAAAAATAATACTCTTATGGCTCTGTTTACAGACATAGAAGATTATTTACTCGTCATAGAAAACAAAGGTAACTTTATAGCTTTAAAAACAGAAAGTCAAAAAAGTTAATAAGATTAGCTATAATATTTAATCCTATTTCTTTTACATACTATTAATCCAACACATAAAAATGGGAGCTCTCATGTCAGAAAACTCCCAAATTCACTAAAATTTTATTTAATAAAGTCTCGTAATTTATTGGGGTCAGCTAGTATATCTATAATATCACTAACCTTTGTGCTAATTTCAAGATAATTTGTATCAGGATTATCTTTTCTGAACAATTTTATCTTATCGCCAGTTTTATTGAATTTATTACAGTACATAGAATAATGCTTATTTTCAATCATTGTGCTAAACTTAATGGAAATTGCCATCTTATCAATCTTATCAGAAGAAGTCTCCTTACTTTGAAGAATTTCATTTAGATTTACTACACTATCCATCTTTAACTTAACAGTTTTTTGGTTATCATCAACAAAGTTTAGCATGTATGAAGTAGTACTTTCATACAGATTATAATAATCAAAATAATTTTTAAGCTCTACCAGATTTTTTATTCCCCTATAGTGTAGTCTTTTCTTGTCCGCAAGTATGCTTACAGAAACTAACTTAGCGTTTGTTATGCTTAATTCTTCATTTATAATATCCTTTTCCTGCTTGATGTCAACCCTCACATCTAAATTTAAAGGGTATGTTCTAATATAATATTGCTTCTTTGTAGGAATCCATACATATTGATTTGAGTCATCAATTTCAATAACCGTATCTTCACCTAGACTTAAAGTTTCATCCCTTTTGTTTAGTTCCTCTCCCTGTTTTCTCTCTTCTTTATTTGCTTCTTCCTCCTCTCGTTGTTTCTTTTCTTTACTTTCCTCCTCCTGCTGATTCTCTTTTTTGCTTGCTACTTGCTGTTTTATTTTCTCATCAAGCTTATTGTCTAGCCTTTTTTCCAATTGCTGATATATTGAATCAACCAATCCATCGCCACCATTATTACAAGACAATACACAAACAATAAACAATGGAAATATTTTCTTTAACATGTTTCAAACTCCCTAACCTTTAACATTAATATAACTATTATTTTATAATTTTAAAAAAGTTTTGGTCAACCAAATTACAATAAGCCAAATTGCCTAAAGCAAATTGTTTTAATTGTTTAATTATTATAAAATAAGCAGATAAAATGTCCACTTTATAACTCACACCCTATTATGTTTTATATTAATGACAAATTTATTAAGATATATTACCTTTGTAGGTGAGTTTGGTTAAAATTGAATTATAGTTTTATATTACTTATCTTCAATAAGCTAATTTGTTCTCTGTATTTGCCTTGGTGGCTTATTTAGAACACTCAAAACACAATATATTAAGTTAAAGGAGGAAAGAGTATTTATTATGAAGGAAACATTACTTTTTCAATTCAAGAATAATACTATCAATTACAAACAAGAAATATATGCTGGTATTACTACTTTTTTAAGCATGGCCTATATAATAGCTGTAAATCCAGCCATACTTTCAAATACGGGTATGCCAATAGGAGCTTTAGTTACTGCAACTTGTCTTGTATCCGCATTTTCTACAATACTTATGGGTCTTTATGCCAATACTCCCTTAGCACTATCTTGTGGGATGGGTCTTAACGCTTTTTTTGCATTCTCAATAGTAATAGGAATGAATATTCCTTGGCAAGTAGCTCTTGCTGCTGTTTTTGTTGAAGGTATTCTTTTTATTATTCTATCGCTAACAAAGATAAGAGAAAGTATCATAAACTCAATTCCTATGAATTTAAAATATGCTATCTCTGTTGGTATAGGGCTATTTATATCTTTTATTGGACTTGTAAATAGCGGAGTCATTATTAAAAATGATGTAACGCTGGTTGGCCTTGGCCAATTTAATAACATAAAAGTTTGTCTTACATCCATAGGGCTCTTTTCAATAATATTTTTAGCGCATTACAAGGTAAAAGGCAGTATCTTGTGGTCAATTATTATAACAACAGCAATAGCTTGGGGCTATGCTCTTCTTTATGAAGAAAGTGCTCATGCTGCAGGAATATATCTGCCAGACGGGTTTTTAAGATACGAATCCATTGACCCCATATTTAATAAACTAGACTTCTCTTATATGATGGGAGACAAAATGTGGAGTTTTGTTTTTATAGTGCTGGTTTTATTGTTTAATGATTTATTTGATACCGTAGGTACTATGATAGGAGTAGCTAAGGAAGGCAATATGCTAGATGAGGAGGGCAATATTCCTAATGCGGGAAAGATATTATTAGTTGATGCTATTGCTACTACAGCTGGAGCCGTATTGGGGGTTTCTACCGTTACAACTTATGTTGAAAGCTCTACAGGTATTGCTGAGGGGGGAAAGACGGGATTTACATCCATTGTAACAGGGCTATTATTTCTAGTCTCAATTTTCTTTGCACCCTTATTTGTTGCCGTTCCATCAAGTGCCACTGCTCCTGCCTTAATTTATGTAGGGTTTTTAATGTTTAAAGGAATAAAAAATATCGATTTTGCAAACACAATAGAAACTATTCCTAGTTTTTTAACACTACTTTTAATCCCATTAAGCTATAGCATAGGCTCTGGGCTTAGCATTGGAATAGCATCTTATGTGATAGTAACCATAATGTATGACCTACTTATGGGAGAAATACCTAAAATATCTCTCTTGATGATGTTCTTGGCCTTTATTTTCATAATTAAGCTGGTTTTTTACCATTGATTTTCTATGCGAACTTTACTAGCAAACTACTGTTTTACTAGTGTACCTACTACTTCGGCAATCTACCGAAGTAGTATTTTAGCAAATACAAAATATCTTAAATAAGTCTTTTTTTATTGGAAATAAGTCGATATTGCCATATATTAATGCTATATTAGTAATGTTTTGATATTGTTTTAATATTAAATTTTCATAGTAATAAAATGTTGCAAATATGATTTTTATAAATCAAGGAGAACATTATGAATAAAATCAATATCTGTATATTACCATTATTATACTTTTCTATTCTTGCATGTCAAAATTCAATCACAGACTCTGACTCTGAAGAAAATGACACAGGTGAAGTTGCTATGTCCACAAGTGATTTTCAAAGCGATGATGGGCAAACAGAAACCATTACCAAATTAACCATTACCAAATTAAGTAAAGAAGATGTTACTAAGCTTAAAGATTTTGTTGAGAAAACTAAGGAATATGGAAGCACACTAATATCTATCTATAATAACAACATTGGAACTTTTAATAATATCAACAGTTATTCTGTTGTTGAATGTGACGATTACACTGAGGGTAATAAGAGTAAATCATGGTGCAAAAACTGGAATAAAAAACGCAAGGAGTATCTTGAAAAGCTTAAAAAAGACAATAAACTTACTGACGAGTTTAAAAAACTTGTGGCTATGATAAAGACTGACATAAGTGCTTATATCCCCCAGGCCTTGACTGATGCAATTGCTAAGCTTGAAGAAGCTTTAAAAAAGGGCACTACTGAGCCCGTTAAAGCCGTTGATGCTCAATCGACTATTGATACTTTTTATGAAACCATAGATACTGCCATCACAAGTTATGCCGATGCCTTTGTCCATCTAGCTTCTACCTTATCTTCTAAAAAATTTGCTGATGCTACTAAAAGTTTTGCTGATGCTACTAAGGTTTTCGTCGACAATAAACATGATGCAGCTATTAGTGGTGTTGTTCTTGGCATTAGAGCTGTTGTTTCCCAAGAGGGTATTGATAAGGCTAAGCAAGCTGCCAAAATTTTCGGACCAGAAGGGGAAAAATTTGCCCCCGCTATTGACACACTAGACGCTGCTTATAAGACAGTTAAGCCATAAACTTATATTTAAATTATATAAAAATAAACAAGACAGAGGAATAAGGACGCTTAAATAGAGATTTCTTATTTCTCTTAAAAATTGCACTGTTTCTTTGCTTCTCTTCTCATAATAAAGATTTCCCTAAATATGCTCTATATTTAAGTGGTTATGGAGGAGGAAAAATGAGAAAAAGCGTAAGCATATTACTTGTTTCAATTTATATTGTCTCATGTAATAGGCTCGATGTTTCCATAGACACACAAATAAATAGAATTGAGAAAATAAAAGAAATTGAAATCACAGATAATAACAATCCTTTTATTTTCAATACTGATGATATAAACAGAACCAAGAATATCAAATTAACCAAAGAGGACAAAGATAGACTTGTGGCTTTTGGTGCCAACAAATATGCAAGTGCTCTGTTATCCTTTTACAATAAATATGATAACTTTTATGAAGCTACCATAACTTATTACAATTGCGATAATAATGATGTCTCTTGCAAAAACAAATCACTTCTTCTTTATAAGAACAATGACAATATATTCAAATTAAACTATAGTAATCTTACTAAAGAATTTAGAGCACTTGTAGTGATTTTAAAGGAAAGCGCACCAAATTACATCTCCACAATTTTGAGTGAGGCTATTGATAAAGTTGAACATTGTTTTAAAAAAGCCGTTGATTCTAATCAAACCCACAAGGATTATTTAATTATTGATGCTAATTGTATTTATTCTTATTTTTACGGCATCAATATTGCTATCACTGACTATATTGATGCCTTTACCTCTGTAGTAAACGTATGCTCTTCCCTTTATTTTACTTATTCCGTTCGAAGTTTTGCTGATATGGCTAAGAAATTTGCTAAAAAAAGGGGAATTAAATCTATTACTGCTATTGCTTGTGCTATTGAAGCTATTGTTTCTAGTGGAAGCATTGAGGAAGCTAAAAAACTTGCTGAAGAATTAGATAGAGAAAGGGAAAATGAGGGAAAAGAATTTGCAAAGGCTATTGATGCATTAAATGTCGCTTATAAGACAGTTACTTTATAAAGGTACTTATTAAATACAAATAATATTAAAATAAGAGGAATAAGGAAATTTAAACAGAAACTTCTTATTCCTCTTGCATTTTATGCCAATAGTTTACATCTCTAATAAAGCATTCCCACCTAACAGATGAGAATGCTATTTCATAATTTCAGATTTTATTAAATCTTGAAACTTATATAGGTATCACGCTCCTTTTTATGGGCCTGTTGGGCCTGTTGGACCTACTGGGCTTGTTGGGCCTGTTGGGCCTGTTGGGCTTATTGGGCTTATTGGGCTTGCTGGACCTGCTGGACCTGTTGGACCTGTTGGACCTGCTGGACCTGCTGGGCCTGCTACTCCTGGGGTTCCTGGCTCTCCCTTCTCTCCCTTAGCACCTGCTGGACCTCTTGGACCTGCTGGACCTGGGACTCCCTGTTCTCCCTTCTCTCCTTTTTCACCTTTCTCTCCTTTCTCTCCTTTTTCTCCCTTTTCTCCCTTTTCTCCCTTTTCTCCTTTTTCTCCTTTTTCTCCCTTTTCTCCTTTTTCTCCTTTTTCTCCTTTTTCTCCTTTTTCTCCTTTTTCTCCCTTTTCTCCTTGCTCTCCCTTCTCACCTTTAGGGCCTGCTACTCCTGCCGGGCCTGCTGGGCCCTCTGGTCCTCTCATTTTATCAGCCAATTCACATGCTGAAAATGCAAAAAGTAGCAAAAAAACTACTATAAGTTTAGAATTAAAAAACTTTCTCATATACAACTCTCCTCTTTTTAATATTTATAATTTTTATATTAGGAATCTTCAATTAATGTGGTTTAAATAAGAACATTAAATAAAATTTAGATTAAATTGACAGTTATTATATTATTAGTAAATAACATTTATAACAAATATTGAAATAAGTCAAGTGTTTTTTAAGAAAAATTTTATAAATATATTAAAAATAAAATAATATTTATAAAAATATGCCTAAATTCACACTTATTCTGCCTTTTATATCATCCTTTTATGCAAGAATACAAAAATGCTATACAATTATTTTTCAATAGATGGGTAATTTATATAATGATTGGTAACATTGTTATCCTAGATTTTGGTTCTCAATATAGCCAGCTTATTGCAAGAAAGGTTAAAGAAATGGGAGTTCACACAAAATTTTTATCCCATTCTTCGCCTTTAGAAGAGATAAAAAATAATGGGGCTATTGGAATAATTCTAAGTGGTGGGCCTTCTTCTGTTTATGATGCAAATTCTCCTACACTTGACCAGAAAATTTTTAAATTAGGTATTCCTATACTAGGCATATGTTATGGTATGCAATTAATAGTTAAGCTGTTTGGGGGTAAGGTAGTAAGGCTTAACGACCAAGAATTTGGCAATGCTGAAGTCTTTATAGAAGAAGAAAACTTGAGTCTATTTTTAGGAATCCCAAATAAATTTCAAGCTGTTATGAGCCATGGGGACACTATTGTAACAATTCCCACAAACTTTAAGAAAACCGCTTACACAAAAGATTGCATTGCCGGTATTGAAAACCAAGAACTACAAATTTATGGCGTACAATTTCATCCCGAAGTAACTCATACAGAATATGGAACACAAATACTTAAAAATTTTGTCTCTAATATTTGCAAAGCTTCATTTAATAGCAACACAGAAGACAAGATAGAAAACATTACTGAAAAGATTAGGCAAGAAGTTTGCGATGCAAAGGTTGTCCTGGGGCTTTCTGGAGGTACAGATTCTTTAATTTGTGCCCTTTTAATACAAAAAGCAATAAAGCACAATTTAATTTGCGTTCTAGTCGACACCGGTCTTTTGCGAAAAGGGGAATTAAAAGAAATACTTAAACGCTATAAAAAATACAATTTAAATATAAGAAGCATAGATTTTTCTGATAATTTTTTATCTAAACTCACAAATGTAAGTGACCCTGAGAAGAAAAGAAAAATTATTGGAAGAGAATTTATTAAGGCTTTTAAAGAAGCTACAAAAGATATTAAAGATATAAAATATTTAGCTCAAGGAACAGTATATTCTGATGTAATAGAATCAAAGCCTGACTCTATTACTTCTTTAAACATAAAATCCCACCATAATGTGGGTGGATTACCTAAGAAAATGAAATTAAAGCTTTTAGAACCCCTAAAAGACCTTTTTAAAGATGAGGTCATAGAGCTGGGGATTAAGCTAAAAGTTCCAGAAAGCGAATTATTTAGGCATCCCTTTCCAGGGCCGGGCTTAGCTATTCGAATAATTGGGAAAATTACTAAGGAAAAGATTAATATCTTACAAGAAGCAGATAGCATTTTAATAGAAGAGCTTCAAGAAAATAATCTATATTATCAAATGCGACAGGCTTTTGTAGTATTACTACCGGTTAAATCTGTTGGAGTCATGGGAGACAATAGGTCTTATGAGTATGTGGCGTGTATTAGATGCATTGAAACGCTAGACTTCATGAGTGCAAATTGGGTCTACTTGCCTTATTACTTCTTAAGTAAGGTTTCATCAAGAATAATTAACGAAGTTAGAGGAATTAACAGAGTTTGTTATGACATCTCTTGCAAACCTCCTGCAACAATTGAATGGGAATGATTTTAAGAAAGGGGGTTAAATGAGTAAGATAATAGGCGAAGCTTTAACTTTTGATGATGTTTTATTAGTTCCTCAAAAATCATCTGTGCTACCAAGAGAGACTTGCCTTAAAACCAATCTGACTCACAATATAACATTAAATGTACCCTTCCTGAGTGCTGCTATGGACACAGTTACAGAAAGCAAAATGGCTATCGCCATGGCTCAAGAAGGCGGAATGGGTATTATTCACAGCAATATGTCTATTGACATGCAGAGAAAAGAAATAGAAAAGGTTAAAGAGAGTCCAATAAATGAGTCTACTCGTGGTCTAGCATGTGTTGATATTAACGCCAGACTACGAGTAGGAGCTGCTATTTGTGTTGATGAAGCCTTTTTGGAACGCGTTGATGAGCTGGTTAAGGCACAAATAGACGCTATAGTAATCGATTCGGCTCATGGGCATTCTGTAAAGGTAATTGAAGTTGCTAGAAAAATTAAAAACAAGTATCCAAACTTAGATGTTATTGCTGGTAATATAGTCACAAAAGACGCTGCCCTTGATTTAATTAATGTGGGAGTAGATTGTTTAAAGGTAGGAATTGGGGCTGGTAGCATTTGCACTACAAGAATAGTTGCGGGAGTAGGAATTCCACAGCTAACAGCAATTTTAAATGTTTATGAGGTTTGTAAAGATAGTAATATTTGCATTATAGCAGACGGTGGGATACGATTTTCTGGAGATATTGTAAAGGCAATAGCAGCGGGGGCAGACAGTGTTATGATAGGCAATCTTTTAGCCGGAGCTCATGAATCACCTTCTAAGGAAATAATACACAATGGAGGAAGATTTAAATCTTACGTAGGCATGGGGTCTCTTTCGGCCATGCAAAGGGGGTCTTTATCAAGATATTTTCATGGCAATGCCAAAAAAACTTTAAAACTAACACCAGAGGGGGTTGAAGGAATGGTTACTTGTAAAGGCACGGTTCAAGACATACTTTTCTCGCTTAAAGGGGGATTAATGTCTGGAATGGGTTATTTGGGCACACCTACAATACCCGATTTAAAGGCAAATGCTCAATTCGTAAAAATCACCAATTCTTCATTAACAGAGTCTCATCCTCATGATATTTTAATCCCTAAATAACATAAAGCTGTTCTTAATAAAATCAAACATATCTCTTGATATTTAATAACACATGTTCTATATTTAATATAGAAAACTAGGGCACTCTATGTGTTTTGTTTATGAAAAAATTTTCAAGTGACGATATTTTAGAAGAATTAATGTTCCGCAATGTTAACACCGACATGATGAATTACATCATGGATACTATGAGCATTCACAGTGCTATTGTAAAGGGGCTTGAGTCAATTTATGTTCAACAAAGCACTTTACTTAAAAAAGTAGACAGCATAGAAAAAAATATGACCAAGCAAAAACATATTACTGTAAAAAAAATTCCTAACAATAAAAAAGATATTGTCAACAATGACCTCATAGATTGTTAGTGATTCTATTGCTTTAAAAACATAATCGGGCTAATATACAAAACAGAGAAATAAAGATTTACTTGGAATCCTTATTTCTCGCAGTTACAATATTTATTGTTTATTTATTTTCTTTTTCAGGTTTAGCTTTTTTATAAGTAGTCTCTAATTTCTCAATAGCAGCAAACAAATTGTCTCCCTCTTGTCCTTCTTTATATTTAGCATATTTCTTTGCTTTATCAAAAGTATCTTTATATTTATCAGAACCCATACCAGCAATAGCACCTACAATAGCATCAATAGATTTGTCTCCTTTATTTCCATTAGCATACTCCCTAGCAGCTTCAGTAAATTCCTTAACAGCTTCAGTAAATTCGTCAGAAGATAGGTTAGATACTATAGAAAGAAATGCCTCAGCATAAGCTACGCTAGCTAATTCTATAGTCTTCTTAGAAACACTAATAATCTCTCTAACAGTTTTTAGATTATCTACATTTTCTTTCTTTTTTGTTTCTTCAAGCTCTTTAGTCTTTTTATCATAATCTTCTTTCTCTATCTTAGCTTCAGCATCTTTAGCTTTTTCCATAGCTTCCTTATACTTCCCAATTGCATCAGTTAAAGTTTTAAGGTTATAACCAGTTGCAGCGGCTTTTAGCTTCTCTTTAAGTTTTTCAAACTCTTTTTCTAGCTTGTTGGCCGCTAATTTGTCAAGAGCTCCACTACGACTTTTGGACGATGCGTCACCAAAACACCCACTAATATAATAATCACAACCAGTATAAGTGCTAATAATACTAGAAGAATCGCTATACTTGCTATAAATAAAATATAATATCCCTTGATATAATTTAGTCCCTTCAAAAAAAGCTTTAAGCTTATCCATATCATCTGTAGTTAATTTAGTAACAGGCTTTTCTTGTTTGCCAACACCAGAAGCAGTTTCATCATTAAGCATATTCTCATTATCATGACCTCCGCCTTGCGCCAAAGAAACTCCATTTCTTACATCACTTAATCCACTACCATCTTGCCCCAATGCAACTTTACCTGTACCGCTAGTCCCACTAGTAGCATTTCCTTTATTTGCATCGTTATCTCCAAGAAATTCACACGATACAATAAACATCATCGTTATTAATACCACAATACACATATTGCCTTTATTCATTCTTCTCTCCTTAATTTATTTATCATTTAAACAAATCAATATTACTAATATAGTATATAGCAATATTTTTCATTTACTCTTTATGTGCATATTCCTTTTTATGTTAAGATATCGGATACATATAAAGTCAATAACGTTTACACAAAATAAGAGAAATAAGGGTTCCCCTATTTCTCCTAATTATTCCATTATTTATTTACTTATTTTCTTTACTTAAGGCTTAACTGTCTTATAAGTATCACTTAGCTTCTCAATAGCAGTAACCAACTTGTTTCCCTCTTCTCCAGTAACCTGTGCAGCATATCCCCTCGCTTCAGTAAAGGCAGCTTCATAATTACCGGAACCCATACCAGCTATAGCGCTCGCAATAGCAAAAATAGATTTGTCTCCTTTCTTCCCATCAGCAAACTTCTTAGCAGCAACAGTAAATTCCGTAACAGCTTCCTTAAATTTGCCAGAAGATAGGGTATCTACTACAGAAAGAAATGCTTCAGCATAAGCTACAACAGCAACATCAACGGCCTTCGCACTAAAGTCACTAGCAGATTTAACAGTTTTTAGACGCTCTACATTTTCTCTCTTTTTGTTCTCGTCAGCCTTTTTAGCCTTTGCATAATCGTCTTCTGTCTCTATCTTAGCTTCAGCCTTTTCAGCCTCTTCTATAGCTTTAGTAAACTTTTCAATTGCATCAGTCAAAATTTTAGGATCATATCCACTTGCAATACCCTTTAACTTTTCTTTAAGTTTTTCAAACTCATCTTTAAGCTTATATTTCTTTAGCTCTTCAAGTCCTGCTTTACGTTCTGCAGTAGGCCCTGAACTAAAGCACTCAATTTCATACACATAACAATCAGAATAAACACCAAGCTTACTATAAGCCCTTTTGTAGAGTTTATAAATATAATGATACAAAGCATCTGTATATCCCATAGTTTTATCAAAAAAAGCTTTAAGCTTTTCCTTGTCATCTTGAGTTAATTTAGCAACAGAATTTTCTTTTTTGCCTTCACTACCATCAGAAGCAGGTTCATCATTAAGTGGATTTTCCACATCATCACTTCCATATTGCCCCAATGCAACTGCACCTATACCGCTAGTCCCACTAGCAGCATCACTCCCTGAAGCATGTTCTTTATTTGCATCGTCGCTTTCAAACAATTTACACGATACAATAAACATCGTCGTTATTAATATCACAATACACATATTGCCTTTACTCATTCTTCTCCCCTTAATTTACTTATATTTAAATAAATCAACATTACTATATATTATATAGCAATATTATAATATTTCAAAAATTATAATAAGTATTAATTAAGATTGTTACTGCATTTTCATTTACTCTTTATGTGCGTATTCTTTTTTATGTTAAGATACCGGATACATATAAAGTCAATAGTGTTTACACAAACACACAAAATAAGAGAAATAAGGTTCCCCTATTTCTCTCTTGTCTTTACCTTAATCATTAATATATATTTATATTCTTGAGACTAGCTTTACATAAGCATCTCTGAGCTTACCCATAGCATCAGTCAATGCTCTCTCCTTACTATTATATAAAAGACTAGCCATTCTCTTAGCCTGTTCATAATCTTTCTCAGAAAACATACCTCTAATACCAAAGATAATAGCGCTAATATCAGTTTTATTAGTATTAGCACACTCTTTAGCAACCGCAACATACTTTTCTACAGCATCAGTAAACTCACTAGAAGCAAGATTAGATGCTACAAATTTAAAGGAATCAACATAAGCTATAATAGCGCTATGTATGGCATTAAGATAAGAATCAGCTGCCTCTCTGGCATCAGAAGCTTCATCACTCTTTAAAGCCTTCTCCACAGCTTTCTTAAAGCTAGCAATAGCAGTAGTTAAACCTTGAGGCTTATAATCCTTTATAATATTCTCTAGTTTTCCAAATTGATTATACAAATTACTATCATTTAATCTATTAAGAGCTTTTTTTCGCTCACTAATATAAGATGAACTACTCCATCTGCTATCTTTATCATTGCTATTGCTAGAAGAATAAGTTCTAATAACGTTAGCCTCACCATTATACTCATAATAAATAAACCCTAGTATCTTTTCATAATCACCAACTTTACTAATGAAAGCAGAAAATTTTCCTAAATTATCTTGATTTAATCTCTCAGCTGGTTTTTTAACATAACTGCTACTAGGACGACTAACACTAGAAACAGATTGTCTATCTTCATTTCTTGTGGTGTCTCCACTATAATTTCTTCTCTCTTGAGTAACCCTACTCTCATTAGCTGTGTCTCTTGAACTAGTATCACCTTCACGTGCTCTCTTACTCTCATCATTTACTCTACTTTCTCTAGTTCTAGTACTACCATCTTGAGTTGATTTATCAACACTAACACCTTGGCTATTAACATTACTGGAGCTTAAACTTCTAGTACTACCCTTTTGAGTTCCTTTATCTCCAATTACAGTACTGGAGCTTAAACTTCTAGTACTATCCTCTTGAGTTCCTTTATCTCCAATTACAGTATTGGAGCCTAAACTTCTAGTACTATCCTCTTGAGTTCTCTTATCATTATCTTTGATTGTATGCTCAACAGTCTTATCACTTTGAACTAGCTTACTATCAACAACAACACCTTGAGTCCCTTTATCTCCATCCACAACATCGCCACTTGCATTTGAAGAACTACCACTTGCAATATTGCCACTCTCAGCTCCTTGAATCTCACCTGCTTTGCTACTACCAGTTTTAGTATTGTCACCTTGAACTAGCTTACTATCACCAACACCTACACCGCTCTTCACAGCACTAACACTTGAAGTTGTCGTACTATCACCCTGAACTACTTGAACACTACCTTGAGTCCCTTTAACTCCACCAGCTTGTGTCTCATCTGATTTAGAACCAGCATCTTGAACGAATTCATTATCCTTATGGTTAGTTCCATCACCGCCACTTGCATTTAAAGAACCACCACTTGCTTTGCCACTTTCTTGAGCTAATTGAACACCACCTGTTTTGTCATCACCAGTACTATCTACTTGAACTGACCCATCATCTGTGTTGCTGTTCTCCAAGTTCTCACCCAAAGGCACAGTACCACCATCCTGAGCTACTTGAACACCATCAACACCGTCAATCCCAGCATTGTCCCCCTGAGATACCTTGGCGCCTGTGTTTCCAGTATCATCGCCTAAACTAACAGCACTACCATCCCGAGCTACTTGAACACCATCAACACCGTCAATCCCAGCATTGTCCCCCTGAAATACCTTGGCGCCTTCATTCGCACTTCTATGTTCACTTGAATCTACCTTATCCTGTTTTGATTCAATAACTGGCCAAAACTTACACGATACAATAAACATCGTCAACAGAAGTATCAAAGCACACTTATTACCCTTACTCATTCTTTTCTCCTATATCCATAAATTAAATAATTAACACTTTTAAAATCAAACTAAATCTATACAGTATAATATATATCAATATTATAACATTACAAAAATTAAAACTAGTCTTATTTAATACTGAGTACTATTGCTCTGTCTTAACCTCTAACAGGCAAATTAGGCCAACAGAACTTGCATTAAAAGTACAAAAGAAATAAAGAGCCCCCCTTATTTTCTTCTATGATTTTAGCAAAAAAAAAAAGATAAGGATACCCTATGGAAACCCTTATCTTCATATAAATATTCAATTGTAGTTTACGGTTTAACTACCTTATAAACAGAATTTAACGCGTCAATAGCCTCAAGTAACGCTTTCCCTTCGCTGGTTTTATCTTTACCTGTTAACTGAATAGCCTTTCTAGCCTTACTAATATCTCCACCCTCAGATACCATACCACTAACAGCATATACAATAGCATCAAGAGCGTATAAGCCATTCTGCATATCAGCAAAATTCTTAGTAGCTTCAGCTAATTTTTTAGCAGCAGCAACAAATTTATTAGAAGAAAAACTAGAAGTTAGGGAAGTAAAGGAATCAATATAAGCCATAATAGCATCTTTAATGGCACTACGATAAGCTTCAGCAGCCTCTCTAGCAGTAGAAGGCTTTTCGGTTGCAGTAGCCGTAGCCTTTTCAAGTGCTGTATTAAGCTTACTAATTGCATCTGTCAACCCTTTGGGAGTATAACTCTTTATCATCTCTTCAAGTTCGCTAAACTTCTTAACAAGTTCACCTTTGTTTTCAAGTTTAGTAATAGCTGATTGCCATTGTACTTTCCAACCTGGACACCAAGAAGCCGTATCATCATCCTTACAAACAGCATAAGTTCTAATATTGTTAGAAGCTGCTATGTAGACATTATAAATAAAGGTTAGCTTGTTTTCATATCCTCTGGTACTCTTAACAAAATCTTTAAGTTTAGAATTATCTTCTTCACTTAATTTAATAACCTGTTTTCCTACTCCATCTACATCGCTAGCTTCGGATTGAATATCGTCACGCTCTTGATTATTATCCTCGTCACCTTGAACTGTCCCTTGAGTCTCTATATTATCCATACTCTGTTTTATATTATCTATACTCTCTTCGATGTTATCTCTACTCTTAGCAACATCACCCCCCACTTGTGAAACCTCAGGGACATCACCTTCTGTGTCGCTATCTTTAAGCAAGCTACATGACACAACAAACATAGAAACTAACAGCAATAAAGTATACATATTAATTTTATTCATTCTTCACTCCTTATTTAATAAATCAATTATTAAAATAATATCCCAATACTATACTTAACATCAAACAGAGACAATTTAGAAGTCAGCAGAGCTTTTACTTTAAGCGCAAAAGAAATAAGGGTTCCCTAAGGTCTCCTTATTTCTTCTTTTACTCATTTGTTTTTTGTTTCATTATATATTTATGGTTTAACTGCCTTGAAAACAGCATTTAACTTATCAATAGCATCAGATAATACTTGTCCCTCTTTAGTTTTACTAGTTGCCTTAGCATCTCTCTTTGCCTCATCAATATCTCCCTTGTCTTCATTTACTATTCCACTAACAGCATAGGTAATAGAATCAATAGCGTATAAGTTAAGACCTCTAGAAAAATCTCTAGTAGCAGTAGCTAACTCTTTAGAAGCATCAATAAACTCACTAGAAGAAAATCTAGACACCACAGAAATAAAGGAATCAATGTATGTGCCAGTAGCAGCATCTATGGCATCAAGATAACATTGACCAGCCTCTCTGGCATCAGAAGGCTTATAACTTTTAGTAGCCGTAGCCTCTTTAAGTTTTTCTTCTAGTCTACTAATTGCATTAGTCAAACTTTGAGGGGCATAACTATTCATCTTTTCTTCAAGTTCTCTAAATCTATTAACAAGATCACCGTCTTTATTAAGTCTAGCAAGAGCTGCCTTCCAATTTTCATCCGAAGGGCTTTCTTTATCATCATATCCGGCATAAGTTTTAATATTGTTAGAAGCTGCAATATAATCCTTATAAATAGAGTTTACCTTGGTTTCATATGAAGCGGCACTCGCAACAAAAGCTTTAAGCCTGTTTACTTCTTCTGTAGTCAATTTAGTAACCGCTTTCTTTAACTGTCCTGCTTCATCACCAGCATCGGATTGAATATCACTTCCCTCTTGTGAAACCTCAGTCCCATCATCTTCTTTGTCACTATCTTTAACCAAACTACACGACATAACAAACATAGAAAATAACAGCAGTAAAGTACATATATTAATTTTATTCATTCTTCTCTCCTCATATAATAAATTAAAGATTTTTAATTTATTATATTAAAATGAAATGATTTTAATTTTAATTATATCTCAATATTGAAACTAGCACTATTTAATACTAAGTATTCTACTTAACATCAAACAGAGACAATTTAGAAGTCAGCAGAGCTTTTACTTTAAGCGCAAAAGAAATAAGGGTTCCCTAAGGTCTCCTTATTTCTTCTTTTACTCATTTGTTTTTTGTTTCATTATATATTTACGGTTTAACTGCCTTGAAAACAGCATTTAACTTGTCAATAGCATCAGACAACGCTTTCCCTTCCCTGTCCTTTTTACTAGTTGTATTAGCATCTCCTTTTGCCTTCTCAATGTCTTTCTCGTCTTCATTTACTATTCCACTAACAGCATAGGTAATAGAATCAATGGAATATAAGTTAAGACCTCTAGAAAAATCTCTAGTAGCAGTAGCTAACTCTTTAGAAGCATCAATAAACTCACTAGAAGAAAATCTAGACACTACAGAAATAAAGGAATCAATGTATGCGCTAATAGCAGCATCTATGGCATCAAGATAACATTGACCAGCCTCTCTGGCATCAGAAGGCTTATAACTTTTAGTAGCCTTTTCAAGTCCTTCCTCTAGCCTCTCAATTGCATCTGTCAAACTTTTAGGGGCATACTTATTCATCTTTTCTTCAAGTTCTCTAAACTTTTTAACAAGCTCATCTTCGTTTAGCTTATCAAGAGCTGACTTCCAGTTTGCCTTCCAGTTTGCAACCGAAGACGCATCCTCATTACCTCTATACTTGGTATAAGTCTTAATATCATTAGAAGCTGCAATATAATCCTCATAAATAGAGTTTACCTTGGTTTCATATGAAGTGGCACTCTCAATAAAATCCTTAAGCTTGTCTACTTCTTCTGTAGTCAATTTAGTAACCGCTTTCTTTAACTGTCCTGCTTCTTCACTAGCATCAGATTGAACATCACTTCCCTCTTGTGAAATCTCAGCCCCTTCACCTTCTTTGTCACTATCTTTATCTTTAACCAAACTACACGACATAACAAACATAGAAAATAACAGCAGTAAAGTACATATATTAATTTTATTCATTCTTCTCTCCTCATATAATAAATTAAAGATTTTTAATTTATTATATTAAAATGAAATGATTTTAATTTTAATTATATCTCAATATTGAAACTAGCACTATTTAATACTAAGTATTTTACTTAACATATAACAAAGACTATTTTGCCCCCAGTAGCGTTTGCAAAAATAAGGGAAATAAGGATTCCTCCTTATTTCCCTTTACTATATTACTCTTTTTTATTACTTTATAGCTTATCCTTGTAGTAGACAGACTGTAAATTGTCAATAGCAGCAAGTAATGCTTGCCCTTCTTCGGTTTCATGTCTATGAATTAACCGAATTGCTCTTTTAGCCATGCTCATATCTCCATCTTCAGATACCAAGCCTCTAACAGCAAAGATAATAACCCTAAAAGCATAAATGTTATCCTGTGTATTAGCAAAATCTCTAGTAGCCAAAGCTAACTTTCGAGCAGCTTCAGTAAATTCACTAGAAGATAGTGTAGATGCTACAGTATCAAAGGTATCAATATAAGCAATAATAGCAGCATGTAAGGCATTAAAATAAGAATCAGCGGCCTCTCTGGCAACAAAAGCATCATTAGTACTTAAAGTCTCTAAAGCCTTCTTTACAGTTTCTTTAAACTTATCAACTTCAGTAGTTAAGCCTTGAGGGTCATAAACACCATTTGTGCTCTTCTTTATAATCTCTTCAAGTTTTTTAAACTTCTCTATTAAATTGTTCTCATTAAGCTTAGTAAGTCTTTCCTTTATTATCTCAAAATATCTTGAACTCTTACTTCTTTCTTCTTCGTCGTCTTTGTTTTTAGGAGAATAAGTTCTAATCTCATTAACTACTCTACCATACTGGTCATCAATAAGTTCAAATGTATCCTTATATGCATTAGTATTATCAATAAAAATTTTAAGCTTTTCAATATCTCCCTGTTCTAATTTAATGACCGGTTTGTCTGGCCTAACTATGCCAACACCAGCATCAAATTTAATATCGCCAATTTTTTGATTATCAGACTCATCATTTTGCACTGACCCCTTATTGTCTATATTATCTCTATTCTCTGTACCATCACTTTCCGCTTTTGAAACCTCAGAAACATCAATAACACATGACACAAAAAAAAGTGAGATTAAGAGCATTAAAATACATATATTGCCTTTATTCATATAATTTTATTCTCCTCTATTTATAAATTAATTTATTTTTATTATTATAATCAAAATAAATTAATACTAATTATAATAGATTTTGTCTATTTTTGAAAATGAACAGTGAATTACTCTTCTATTTTTTGATAACTTCTCTAACTTACTTCTTAATCACATTTAGATATTTACATAGAAAAGGAATAAGAACCCTAAGGTCTCCTTATTCCTCTGCCCTTTAACATATTGTTTTTTGTTTCATTACATATTTACGGTTTAACTGCCTTGAAAACAGCATTTAACTCGTCAATAGCATCAAACAATGCTTGCCCTTCCCTGTTTTTATCAGTTTTTAAAGCATCTGCTTTTGCCTTCTCAATGTCTCCATTGTCTTCATTTACTATTCCACTAACAGCATAGGTAATAGAATCAATCCCATATACGTTAAGACCACTAGCAAAATCTCTAGCAGCTTCAGCTAACTTTTGAGAAGCTTCAATAAATTCACCAGAAGAAAACCTAGACACCACAAAAATAAAGGAATCAGTGTATGAGTAAGTAGCAGCATCTATGGCATCACGATAAGCTTTATCGGCCTCTCTGGCAACAGAAGACTTACCTAATTTAGTAGCATCCTCATTAAGTTTTTCTTCTAGTCTCTTAATTGCATCAGTCAAACTTTGAGGGGCATAATTATTCATCTTTTTTTCAAGTTCTCTAAATTTCTTAACAAGCTCACCGTTGTTTTTAAGTCTAGCAAGAGCTGGTTCCCAGTTTGCCTGACAATTTCCTGCCGAAGACTCATCTTTATCATCATATCCGGCATAAGTTCTAATATCATTAGAAGCTCCTATATAGTCATTATAAATAGAAGTTACTACTTTTTCATATGAAACGGCACTCTTAACAAAAGCTTTAAGCTTGTCTACTTCTTCTTTAGTCAATTTAGTAACCGCTTTTTCTACCTGTCCTGCTTCTTCACTAGCATCGGATTGAATATCACTTCTCGCTTGCGAAACCTCAGCCCCATCATCTTCTGTGTCGCTTTCATCAACCAAACTACATGACACAACAAAACATGTCAATAACAGCAGTAAAGCGCACATATTAATTTTATTCATTCTTCTCTCCTCATATAATAAATTAAAGATTTTTAATTTATTTGTATCTCACTGTCATAGACAAGTAAAAATTTTGAGATGAATAAGGAAACCAATTACAGTCTCTTTTATTCCCCTTGCTTGGATTATTTTTTATCACACGAAGCAAGAAAAATTAATAGAATAAAACATATACATTATTTTTATTCATATCCTCTCCTATTTATTAAGTAAATATAATTACTACCTTATACCTAAACTAAGAGAATACAATATTAAAACAAAAATCTTATTAATTTAACTTAAGGGTTTGTGAGCATATTTTATTCTGTAATCATTATTTTTAAATTCTTTTATTGCTTGATTCATCATATCTTCAAGAGTTTCATACATTTTGCCTGCATTTAAATTCATACTCATTAAATGTTGAAATACATGACTCAACCTGTCTCCCAAAGCATCCAATTTCTTCTTATCATCCTCATTTAAAGACTCTAATCGTTGTAAAATTTTTTCCTCTGTAAACTTTTCAGAAGAAACACTACCAATACCTTTAATTAATGCACTTGATATCAATTCATTCAATTTCTTTAAAGTTTTATGCGTAATATCCTTACCCAACAAGATAAATTTATCATCAATGCTCTCTAAAGAGATATCCTTACCCTTTAAAAGAATTTGACATATCTTTAATGTATGCATTTCCGGTTCTGTTAAGTATTCCCTAAACTTCTCACTCCAAATCCTCTCATGCGTGTCTCCCAATGCTTTCTTATTTATTAAGACAAATTCATTATTAATGTTTTTGATAAAAGATTTTGAAAAAGTTTTAATCTCATTTAAAACTTCAATACTAGGTTTTTTCTTATAAATTTTGGTTTGATAAAATGCATATGATAAATCGGACTCTAAATCATAACGAATATCTTCTCTATCGCCAGCTCCGCTATATTGCTCAACAGCTTCTCTTGCACGCTGTATTTCAGTAAGCATGTCCTTTGTGTTCTTCTCGCCTATACTTGCCAAAAACTTCAACATAAGCTCTTCACTATAAGCATATTTTTTCATATTATCTTCATATCTATCCATATGAATTCCGCCAAGTCTTGACTTATAGCGCTCATCCTGCAATACACCCTTAAAATACTCCAAGGTTTTTTTATAACCAGAAGTTAGAGCATCAAGCCATTTGATTTCAATCTTTTCAGTAGTCCTCTTGTGGTCATCCTTTTTAGCAAGCTCCAAAGAATTATTATCGCCTTCTACCGATACTTCTTCATTCTTTAGCAATATATCATTAGCTACAGGATTAACAGTTCCTTCCTCCACAACTAGCAAAGCATCACCACTTACAGGAAGCAAAGAGCCACTACTTACAGGAATAGCCTCTATTACCGAAGGAACAGAGGCTATTTTATCATCAGAATCTAATTTATTAATATCAGATTGAATCTTAGAAGGATTATCCTCACCCTTCTTGTCAGTCTTTTCGGATGTCTTAAGGTTGTCAATTTTTGCACTAGCAAGGTTTGTCTTAGCAACAGGCACAGAAACTTTATCATTCGGTTGCTTGTCCACAATCTCACCACTAGCCTCATTCTTGCCTAAATCTAGTAAGTCTTTTTTAAGTCCTACATCAAAATTATAGTTATCGCAAGAGAGTAGCGTAAACAAAACAATAGTAAAGAAAACCTTAATCCATATCATCATAAACTCCAAGAAGCTAAACACATAACCATTGTAGTACCCATCTCTATCAACTTCTATTAAAAATAGATTATACTACATCTTTATGTTTAAATCTAGCTCCAGTATTTGAGCTTTGTCTTTTATGAAGTTTTAATTAGCTAATGCTCCTTGTTCAAACACATGTGAATCATCGTTAACCTTTAAAACTTCATACATAGTATTAGGGTCTTGAGCATGTTTACAAGCCTCTTTGAGCACTGTAAGACATTTTTCTTCTATCACTTTCAATTGATCACTTTCTATATTTTGACCATTGCTATACTTTGCTTTCTTTAGTGAATTAACTGTTTGAACTATATTTTTAACCGCTTCTTTAATTTTATCCGAATCCAAAGTCATCAACAATTCAAATTTATCTAAATTATCCTTTAAAGCTTTTTTCAAAAAATCTAATGCCTCACCTTCTTCTACGCTTAAACTTTGCCTTATTTTAGCTTCAGCCGTAATCTCCTCTTTAACTTCATCAACCTTCTCTTTATTTGAGTTGCTATTAGGTGAGGCAACACTACCTTGTTCTTTGTCTTTTATATCTTGTACATTGACCCCACAATTAGCTAATAATAAACATGCACATATACTTAATAAATTCTTCATATTTTATCTCCTAAAACAAAAATTTACTGCATTAATCTAATTTTTCACCATCTTTTCCAGCTATTTCACTTGATTTGAATTTTCATAAAACACAAAATAACTTATACATAAGGAATTTATAAATAGATTTTGGGTTTATTTAAGGGCCAAAAACAGTGAAGAGTATCTTACGATACTCCTCACTATGACTCCTTCAATATTAATCAACCCTTATTTTATTGGAATGAAACGGAAATTATACATGCTGTATCACTTAAAGATTTAGCAGCACCACCTAGTTCCTCTAATGACTTCTTAAACTTTTCTTGAGCTGTACTTGAACTATCTGTTAACGCTTTTGCAATCTCTTCAAAAAGTTTCTTCTCATCACCCATAAACTTATTCATGCATTTTTGAATGCAATACTGTAATGTACCGCAAGTATATTCAGATGACTTAAACCCCGAATAAGACTTAGTACACTCATCTAATTTTTTCTTTATTTCATCTCTCTTCTTTTTGTCGTTATCCTCTAGTTTGCCATCTCGAAACCCTATGCTTACTACCTTATCCAATAAAGACAACCTCTCTTTTGCCTCTTCTAGTTTGCTACTTACTTTACCTGACTCACTATCACTGTATCCTGCGCCTAATAATGCCTTAAATGCTTCCTCAAACTTTTCTGTTGAACTTAAAATTGATTTAACAAGCTCTGGCGCTTTCTTCACCCTTTCTTCTATTGTAGGCGACCCATTTTTACTATAAGTAAACCCTACCCCATTTTTCCTACTACCAGAAGCAAATCCAGTACTCAATGACCCATTTTTAGCCTTCTCAGATTCACTCTTTACCTCACCTGCTAGCTTTTCAAGGTCTTCCTTGCTTAAAGCCTTATTCTCTTCCGCTCCCAGTCCTGTAACCTTACTTACTACCCCTACTACAGCTTGTGTCACTGCTGCTATAGATTTCTCTGCTACTTTAGTGTCATCCTCTGCTTCAGCCTCAAATTCATATTGTCTACAACCTACTAAAAACACTAACACTAAAACGCTCAAAATATTTATATTTCTCATATTAACCCCTCCACTTAAAATAAACATACTTCATAACTTGCAATAAACACTTAGTAATACTTAAAATTACTACTCTCTTTAAGCAGAAGCAATTAATATAGCAACTAGCCTTGATGCTTCACCTAATGACTTAGCTGCTTCACTTAAGGATTTTAATGCCTTACTAAACTTATCTTGAGCCTGATCAGTATTTTCTTTTATCAACGCTTTTTCAATCTCATCAAAAAGTTTCTTCTCTTCGCCCATAAGTTTATTTACACATTTTTGCATAACACTCGTTAATGGCCCACTCGTTCCATTTATACAGTCAGATGTCTTAAACCCTGAATTAGCTGCTGCAAAGCCTTCTAATTCCTTCTTTATTTCTTCTCTTTTCTTATTATTGTCATTATTTTCTAAGCCACCACCATTATGTGCGATGTCTGACACCTTACTTAATAAAGCTAACTTTTTTACTGCCTCTTCTAGCTTGCTACTTACTGTACCTGACGCGCCACCACTGTATCCTGCGCTTACTAATGCCTTAAATGCCTTTTCAAACTTTTCTGCTGAGTCTTTAACTGCTTTAATAAGGGCCGGTGTTTTCTTGATTCTTTCTTCTAATGGACTTCTTTTGTATCCATTACTATTAAACCCTTTAGACACTGTAGTGCTTACACCACTACTAAATGCACCATCCTTAGCTTCTTGCTCAGACTTCTCAGAATCATTCTTTGCGTCACCCGAAAGTTTTTCAAGATCCTCCTGACTTAAAGCCTTCATCTCTTCTGCTCCAAGTCCCATAAGCTTACTTACTTCCCCTGCTATAGCTTCTGCTACTCCAGCTGCTTCTTCTGCTACCCTAATCTCATCTTCCTCTGTCTCAAACTCATATTGTTTGCAACCTACTACAAACACTAACACTAATATACTAACTATACTTACATATCTCATTTCTCATCTCCTCTTTAGCAAACGTACTCCATAACTCGCAATAAACACTGTGTCAATAAAACCTCATTACCTTACAAAAACACAAAACTTACAGATTAAGTAGTAATTTATACAACTAGCTTAACTACAAAAATAGTGAAGAATACCTAACCTACTCTTCACTATTCATACTTCATAATATTTAAATTTATTAGTTAAATAAAGCCGCTATTAATCCTGCTGCACTGCTTATATCGCGAGCTGCTTGTACAAGCGATTGCAATGATGATTTAAACTTTTCTGACGCTGTGCTTAATTGTCCTCTTAACTCCTCACAAACACCACTATTAAAAGAACTACCCACATTATTTAAAAGATTTTTCATACATTTATTACTTCCATTATTTGAGGAATTATTACTACTAATATCATTCATACATGAGCCTACATTATCACTTCCAAAGTCTGTTAATGCCTTCTTCATAGCATCTTTGTTATTATTTGAATCACTACCATTTGATATTCCCATTAACTTATCCACTAAACCTAACTTTTTTAATCCCATATCCATATTACCTGTTACGGCCTCTGCTACTCCATTATCACTACCATACCCTTCACTTACCAATGTCTTAAATGCTTTCTCAAACTTTTCTGCTGTACTTTTAATCTCCTTAATAAGCTCTGCTTTCTTTGCATTGTTAGTGCTTTCATTATGATCTCTAGCACTCACTAAAAACCGATCAGAATCTTCCTTTACTTTCTCTGCTAACTTTTCAAGTTCCTCTTGACTTAAAGCTTTAATCTCTTCTACTCCCTTTCCCGTAACCTTACTTACTGCCTCTGCCACCTTTTGTGCTACAACTTCTGCAGCTGCCTCTGCTACCTTAGCTTCATCCTCCGCTTCTGTCTCAAATTCATACTGTTTACAACCTACTAAAATCACTAACACTAAAATACTAACTATACTTATATATCTCATATTACTCCCCTCCTATTTAAAGTAAACATACTCCATAACTCGCAATAAACACTGTGTCAATAAAACCTCATTACCTTACAAAAATACAAAACTTATAGATTAAGTAGTAATTTATACAACTAGCTTAACTACAAAAATAGTGAAGAATACCTAACCTACTCTTCACTATTCATACTTCATAATATTTAAATTTATTAATCTTTTAAGAAAATAAAGCTGAAATTAATCCTGCTGCACTGCTTATATCGCTAGCTGCCTGCACCAGCGATTGCAATGATGATTTGAACTTAGCTGACGCTGTTTCTAAATTGTCTCTTATATTATTCTCAACACCACTAAAAGAACTTCTTACATTTCCCATAAGATTTTTCATACATTTATTACTTCCATTATTTGGTGGACGTATACCATTAATATCACTCTTACAGGAACCTGTATCACCACCAAACTCCTCTACTGCCTTCTTCATAGCCTCTTTTTTCCCACTACCATTTGCTATGCCTACTAACTTCTCCACTAAACCTAATTTTTTTAATCCCATATCCATATTGCCTTTTACGGCATCTGCTACCGGACCACCATACCCTTCACTTACCAACGTCTTAAATGCTTTCTCAAACTTTTCTGCTGTACTTTTAATTTCCTTAATAAGCTCTGCTTTCTTTGCATTTTCAGCACTTCCATTAACACCTCTAGCACTCGCTCTAGATTTTTCAGAATCTTTTTTTACTTCCTCTGACAGCCTCTCAAGGTCCTCTTTACTTAAAGCCTTTATCTCCTCGACTCCCAATCCCGTAACCTTGCTTACTTCCTCTGCCGCCTTTTGTGCTGCAACAGCTGCATCTGCCTCTGCTACCTTAGCCTCACCCTCCGCTTCACTCTCAAATTCATATTGTTTACAACCTACTAAAAACACTAACACTAAAATACTCAACATATTTACATATCTCATATCTCATCTCCTATCTACAGCAAAGATACTTCATAACACGCAATAAACACTGTGTCAATAAAACCTCATTAACTTACAAAAATACAAAACTAAATATAAGAATTCATATTAGGTACATAGCCTTAAGGCTACAAAAGATAGCCATAAAAATAGTGAAGAATATCTCATTACTCTTCACTATTCATACTTTATAATATTTAAATTTTTAGTTAAATAAAGCCGCAATCAATCCTGCTGCATCACTTAAATCTTTAGCTGCCTTTACCAGTGATTGCAATGATAATTTAAACTTTTCTGGCGCCTCCTCTAAATTGTCTCTTATGTTTTTATCAACACCTTTATTAAAAGAGTTTTCCACACTTTTTAAAAGATTGTTCATACATCTATTTCCATTATTTAGTGGGTTACCTCCATTAATATCACTTGAACAGGTATCTAAATCAGAAACACCAGACTCTTTTAATGCCTTCTTCATAGCCTCTTTGTTACTATTTGAATCACTTCCATTTGCTATTCCTACTAACTTCTCCACTAAACCTAACTTTTCTAGCGCTGGTTTCATACTTTCTATTACTACCCCTGATATATTACTATCATAGCCAGCCTTTGATAATGTCTTAAATGCTTTCTCAAACTTTTCTGCTGAACTTTTAACAACTTTAATAAGCTCTGCTTTCTTTGCATTGTTATTGTTACTACTACCACCTCTAGCACTCACTAAAAACTTCTCAGAATCTTCCTCCACTTCCTTCGCTAACTTCTCAAGGTCTTCTTGACTTAAAGCCTTTATCTCCTCTACTCCCTTTCCCGTAAGCTTGCTTATTTCCTCTGCTGCCTTTTGTGCTACAACTCCAGCATCTGCCTCTGCTACCCTAGCCTCATCCTCCGCGTCACTCTCAAATTCATATTGTTTACAACACACTAAAAACATTAATACTAAAATGTTTACCATATTTATATATCTCATTTCTCATCTCCTCTTTAGTAAAGATAGTACACAACACGAAATAAACAGGTTACAAATAGCTACATAGAAAAGAATTGAAATTAAATGACAAACTTCTAGCGCCCAGAGCTAGCTTTAAAGACTTTTTAAGCACTTTAAAAAACTTAAAGTGCTTAAGGCAATTAAAAAAACAATACTTAAATATCATTTTTAATTTATAAAAGCAAATGTTTACTAACAAATTTCAAGCAAAATCATCATCCTGTAAAACTTCAACCTTCATAGGTTTAATGTACCCATTACCCTTAGTAGAGAAAAAGTCATGCGTTTTTGTGTGAGTCCGCAAACCATTTAAAACCAAAGGATTAACATCAACATCTTTAATGTTAAAAATAGGGTCAAAGCCTAAATTCATCAAGGCCTTATCAGCATTGTAGCGAACAAAAACATCAACAGGCACTTCAAGCCCAATAGAAGAATATAATTCCTTAGTATATGCCCTCTCCAATCCATAAAGCCTCTCTAGGATAGACAGAACCTCCTTTTGCGCAATTTCTTGCTCTCGAGTAGTCATTTTGTCAAACTCCTCCTGCGCCAGAAGACCAACAAATACACCATGTACAGATTCATCTCTTAATATTAAATTAATAATCTCACCACTATTTATCATCTTACCCTGACCCGCAAGATAGAGAGGATAAAAAAAACCTGAATAAAACAAAAATGTTTCAAGAAATACAGAAGTACACAAAGCCTTATATAAACTCATCCTATCGTGGATATTGTTATATTTGCCTAAAATCAAATCTAGCTTATCTTGAAAATTTCTATAATTCTTAACCCAACTGAATATATTATCTATTCTGTCTATGTTTGATAAACTTGAAAATATGCTACTATAGCTCTTTGCATGCATGTGTTCCATAGCACCCATAAACCCAAGAACCGGCTTGTAATCCAGATTATCTATTGCTAAAGCTATTCTAGGCATGCCAACAGAACCCTGCTCTGTATCAAGTAAAGTAAGCCCCCCTAATACCTTCTCATAAACATCCCTTTCCTCTGGCGATAAGGTTTTCCAAACAAGTTTATCACCAGAAATTGGAATCTCTTCATCCACCCAAAATTGCCTTATGTTTTGGTCCCAAAACATCTTAGTATACCCATTATTAAGCCTATTCCAATTTATGGCCTCTCGATTACCATCACTACCACTCATAAATACCTCCTATATTGCGCAAAGAATACACTCCTCTACGGATAGATTTTTATTCCTTGTATAATATAAGCTTTTAAGGCCTTTATTCTTAGCATAAATATAAAGCTTTACAAGATCCCTAGTACTAGCTTCATTTGTAACATAAAGAAGAGTACTAATCCCCTGGTCAACATGTCGCTGTGCTTCGCTTATGAGGTCTATTAATTTTGTCATGTCCATATAATAAGCTGATTTGAAAAGAGTAGCATTCTCCCTGGTAAGATAAGGCATTGGATAATATGTTGTAGAATTACCATAAACTCTAGCCTCAACTAGTTCAACAATAGGCATAAGAGATGTTGTTGCATTTTGTATATAAGATATGCTTTGAGTTGGTGCTACAGCTAGCCTATAAGAATGATAAAGACCATGCTTTCTAACCTCTTCTTTAAGCGCTTCCCAATCACTCTTAACAGGAATTTTTAAACCACTAAAGATTTTTTCAACCGCTTCTGTTCTGGGTGTAAAATCTTCACTCAAATACATATTAAAATAATTTCCATTGTAATATTCACTTTTCTTAAAATCTTTAAAAGTCTCACCTCGCTCCTTTGCAATATTCATGCTACTTTTTAAAGAATAAAAATTTAACATCATAAAAAAGGTACGAACAAAATCACAAGCCTCAGGGCTCTCATAAGAGATTTTATTTTTAATTAAAAATCCATGCAAATTCATTACACCAAGGCCAACCGAATGATAATCTTCATTTGCCTTCCTGACACTAGGAGCATTCTTAATATCCACAATACCAACAACAGCCGTTAATGCTCTCATGGCAACATCTACCGTATGCTCAAAATCACTATTTACAACATTAACAATATTTAGAGAACCCAAAATACAACTAATGTCATAGCCTATCTGGTCCCCATCACCATAATCAGCAATAATGGATGGGGTCTGAATTTGAAAAATCTCTGTACAAAGATTAGACATCTTAATTCTGCCCAATCCTTTAAGTGGATTATTTAAATTACATGCAGTTGAATACATTATATAAGGATATCCAGATTCAAACTGTAATCTAGCAATACGAACAAGCATGTCTCTAGCAGAAATTTCTTTCTTTACAATATTTGGGTTATTTGCCAACGAATCATAATCCTTATCAAAATCAATGTCGCTTAAATGCTGGCCAGTCTCTTTGAAAAGCGAATGGGGTGCAAATGCATAAAAATTACCACCATCACGAGCAATATCAAAAAACTTATCCGGAATTATGACACCCAATGATAATGTCTGAATACGACTTTTCTCATCGGCATTTATTTTCTTTGTGTCCAAGAATTCCTCTATATTATAATGAAAAATACTTAAGTAAACAGCACCAGCTCCATTTCTTTGCCCCATTTGATCCGCATAGTTAAATCCATCTTCTAAAAGCTTCATAACAGGAATTACACCCTTTGCAACATTTTGAATGCCTCTTATATCCTCACCCACAGCCCTAATATTTGAAAGATTTAAAGCAATCCCCCCACCAATCTTTGAAAGTTGCATAGCAGATGAGATATTAAATGTAATACTATTAAGAGAATCCTCTACTTCAAGCAAGAAACAAGATACAAGCTCACCCCTAACCTTTTTACCCGCATTTAAAAATGTAGGTGTTGCGGGCTGATATCTCTGTTTAATCATTTCCACGGCAAGGGATTTAGCAAAATTAAAGTCTCCACCTGCAAGAGAGAGGCTAACTGCAATTATTCTATCCTCATATTCTTCCAAATAAATACTACGGTCATTATTCTTAAGAGCATAGTCCTTGTAAAACTTAGAAGCACTCATATAAGACTTGAAGCTAAAATTCTCTAGCCCAACAAGTTCATATATCTCAAGTATTTCTTCTCTAGAATATTTTTCATAAAAATCTTCATAATAATTATTGTCAATTAAATATTGCATCCTCTCATTTGGGTCACTAAATTGTAAAGACTTACTCTTAACTTCTTCCAAGAAAACACTTAAAGCCTCAAGGTCTTTCTCTAGTCTGTAAAATCCGTCTTTTAAAACCATAATTTCATTATTTAATTCTAAGTGTTTCATCGCAAATCCTTTCCTTAAAATCATTAACATCGTGCACATTCCCTGCAAGCTCAAACTTCAATATCTCTGGAACATCATATTTGCGTCTTATTAAATTAACAGCATTGCAAAAAGAATCGCCCCAATTCTTATTCCCACTACCAGCAATCCCCACCATCAATTTCCAGTTGTGCTCCAAAAACTTTTCTACCTCAGGTGGAATATTGCCAAAAGAAGCCGTATAAGTAAGTAAAACATAAGGCTCACTTACAGTCTCACAGCCTGTCTCTATGCGAAAAACATTTTTTAAACCAGTTTTAGCAATAAAGCGATTTATGTTTCCTGTTTTTGATGCATACACTACTAAAATACACCTAACCCTCTTTTAAGTTTTTACAAATCAAGTTTTTCTTTTAATCTCTTTAAATCAATTTCTGATAAATGTAGCTTAGATAGATTTAACACTCTCTTAATCTCACGCAATTCGTCCCTTGAAAGCATAACTCCATCTAAAATATGTTTCTTAAAGCTCGTAGTAGCTAAAGGAACCACCAATTCTGCAAGCTTTAATACCAAAATAGCATATTCTCTTATTTCCCATTGAGCATGAGATGAGATTCTAAGCTTAACAAAGTGAAATAAATTGTTCAAATCAATTTGCCAATACCATTCCGTGTATAAACTTAAAGGCAAGGCTATTCTTGCTATTTCTCTTGAAATATCTTTCTCTACCATATCATGGTAAACCTTGTAAGATTTTCTATGATGCTCCTCTAAATCATTAATCAAGGACAGAGCAACCTTATCATCAACTTTCATACTAGAACGGCCCTGTTTATTAGTAGCACTTTGTTTGTTAAGAGAACATCTAGAGGGCACATAAAATTCTTCCCTCATAACACTGTAACGCCCCGAGACTTCATTAATTCTTGATGTCCTATGCCTCATCCACTGTCTTGCAACAAATATTGGCGCTTTTACATGAAAAGTAAAAACTACTTGTTCAAGCGGACTTGTATGCTCATTTCGTATAAGATAATCAATAAGACCCGCACTATCTCGCTTTGCCTTAGTATCTCTGTAAGAAACTCTAGCAGCACTAACTATCCGCTCATCACTACCCATATAGTCAATAAGCCTCAAGAACCCCTTATCTAAAACCTTGTATTCCTTATCTAATATTTCTTCTGCTGTTTGCACATATTCATGCATAAACTACTTCCTCATACCTAATCTATTATTTTTGTAATCCAATTACTAATATGTTTGCTTGCTAAGCTTTAACCAATTCCCAATTGCAAAGCTTAAGTAGCATTAGTTTCAATTCTAAATAATAATTTTAACTAAATCGCCCTATAAGCCATCTTAAATCAATATCAAGCACCATGAGTTTAATAACATTCACCTTTTTTCTAATTTAATATTTCACGGATGAAAATTAATAGGTAAATGTTAACACAAAATTTTGCAATGTTAAACAATATTTAGTGTGCATTTTTGCAGACTTTTTTTGTATATGAACTCTTATTAAAGGGAAAAAATAATGCAATGCTTACAAATAGTAGTATATTTATTGTTTGTGAGGAGTTTGATTTATGAATAAAGATATTTTTAATTCTATTAAAACAAAAAATAAAATTATTTTTCAAGCAATAGCAATAATGCTACTTATAGCATTCATTTGTTGTAACGTTTATGACGACGCTAGGATGCAGGAAGATTACAAGGATATTAAAGATGAAATATTGCAAAAACATTTAAAGCAACCTACCGATGTAACTAGCAATGCTAAGCCAAAGGGTCTTAGTCCTGAGCTTAAGAAAAAACTATTTGATACAGGTATAGGTTACTTAGAGAAAGATACTACTGTAGAGAAACTAAAAGCAAAAATACTAACAAAAGCTCATGACAACAACTTTTCAAAAGAAGCTCTTGAACATACAGCACTACTTAACAAGCTTAAGGGCGCTTACAAAGAAGACTTTATACATGGCAACTTTAAATTAGAAAAGATTAAGCTAGAGGCAGAAGAGGCTATTAAAGCCATACCAGAAGACAAACTTGTTTATGGAGTCGAACCACCACTTCTTCCTCAAGCAGAAAGACCAGGAGACCTTAAAGTACAAAAAGAAACATTTACAAAAGAACTTCAAGAAGCATATGATAGTTATTTCGAATTACTAACTTTGTGTATGTATTCCAAACCCTATCATGATGACAATAAAGTTGCTGAAGGGCGTATTGTTGATTTCTTTAAGGGAACACCTGACAACAATGGGGATAGCATTGTTTCTGTCCTAGAGCACATAGAGGCTGTAAAGAACAGAGCTCTTGATTTTAAAACTTGCCTAAGCACTCCTAAGGCTAGTGATAACAATGGTGGGGCTAACCAAGTTCCACAGTGTACTATCGAAGTAGAAAAAAAGCATCCATATCCACAACAAAAAAGACAAAATCAACAGGGGCGCGAGTAGCCTTAGTAGCTCGCTAACAAGAATATATTGACATTTAAAATATTATTATTTACACAAAAAAGCTTGAGTCACAGCAGACTCAAGCTTTTTTTATTTTTTTAAACTCTCAAAAACTTGACCTACAAGAGACTACTGGGCATTTAAAATGCAATAAGCAATAAATGGTACTATAGTTATTTCTTATGAGGAGCTTGATTTATGAGTAAAGACATTTTTAATTTTTTTAAAACAAAAGGTAAAATTATTTTTCACGCAATAGCAATAACGCTACTTATAGCATTCATTTGTTGTAACGTTTATGACGATGCTAGGATGAAAGAAGATTACGAGGATATTAAAAAGGAAATATTGCAAAAACATTCAAAGCAACCTACCGATGTAGCTAGCAACGCCAAGCCAACGGGTCTTAGTCCTGAGCTTAAGAAAAAGCTATTTGATACAGGTATGGGTTACTTCGAGAAAGAGGATACTATAGCGAAACTAAAAAAGGTAATAGAAGAGAAAGCTAATGACAAGAGTTTTTCAAAAGAAGCTGGAGAATTTCCAGCACTACTTAATAAGCTTAAGGGACCTTACAAAGAAGAATTTATACACGGCAATTTTAAATTAGAAAAAATTAAAATAGAGGCAGAAGAGGCTATTAAAGCTATACCTGACACACTTGGCTCTGTAGTCGAACCACAACCTCAACTAGCAGGAGGAGCAGGTAGCATTAAGCAAGAAAAAGAAAAATTTACAGAAGAACTTCAAGAAGCATATGACAGTTATTTTGAACTACTAACTTTGTGTATGTATGAGACACATCATAAAGGCGACAAAAAAGTTGTTGCAGAGCGTATTGTTGATTTCTTTAAGGGAACACCTGACGACCATGGAGACAGTATTATTTCTGTCCTAGAGCATATAGAGACAATAAAAAACATGGCTATTGAATTTAAAACTTGCATAAGTACTCCTAAGGCTAGTGATAACAATAATGGGTATGACCAAGTTCCAGAATGTTCTAACAAGGCACAACAAAACATAAAACAAAGAAAACAAAATCAAGAAAGACAAGCAGTCGTAGCTCGATAACAAGAGTAGATTTACATTTAAAATATTATTATTTACACAAGAAAGCTTGAGTCAGACTTAAGCTTTCCTTTTGTATGTCTTAAACTTCCCAAAACTTAACTTATAAGAATACTGGACATTTAAAATGAAATAACAATAAACAGCACTATACTTACTTAGGGATAAGAAGGAGTCTAAATTTATGTACAAAGCTTGTTTTAAATTTAAAACAAACAATAAGCTTGTGTTTAAAATAACATCAACAACACTACTTATAGCATTCATTTGTTGTAATGTTTATGACGATGATAGGATGCAAGAAGATTACAAGGAAATTAAAGAAGAAATATTGCAAAAACATTCCAAAGAACCTATTAACATAGATAGTCACACAAAGCCAACGGGTCTTAGTCCTGAGCTTAAACAAAAGCTATTTGATGTGGGCATGCATACACTAGAATTAGATGCTACTATAGATAAACTTATAGAAAAAATAAAACCACACACAGTTTCCTACAACAATAACTTTAAAACAGACTTTACACAAGCTGGAGAATTTCCAGCATTGCTCAATAAGCTTAGAGGTGATTTTAAAGAAGAATTCATACATGGCAATTTTAAATTAGAAAAAATTAAACTAGAAGCAGAAGAAGCTATTAAAGACATACTTCCTACCGGAGGCAAACTATTTCAAGAAAGTGGTCTTAAGCAAGAAAAAGAAAGGTTTATAACAGAGCTCAAAGAAGCATACGATGATTATTTCATATTCTTAACTCTGTGTATGTATGTCGAATACCACGCTGACAATAAAGTTGTTGGGGAGAGACTTATTGATTTCTTTAAGGGAACACCTGACAAAAATGGGGATAGCATTGACTCTGTTTTAAAAGAAATCGAGGCAATAAAGAACAGAGCTGTTCATTTTAAAGCTTGTATGAGTAAATCTAATTCTTCTGGTGAAGAGATTCAAAAAGTTCAAAAGTGTTCTAGCGAAGCAGAACAAAAGTACCCATATCCAAGGAGACAACAAGCAAGGAGCAACAGTTAGACTAGACATGTAACTTAAAGTAGATGACATTATCAACTATCATTTACATACTTAAAGCTTGAGCCTAAGGCTCAAGCTTTTTTTTGTATTCTGCCTCTCAAACATTTAATCCCAAAAAACCACTAGCATTTAACCAATAGCATTAAAATGAAATAAAGCTAAATAGCAATATACTTGCTTATTAATAAGTAAGGAGTCCAATTTATGTACAAAACTCATTTTCAACCTAAAATAAAAGGTAAAATTATTCAAACAATGCTCACTATTCTCATTCTAGCTTTAATTTGTTGTAGCACAGATGCTCAAAAAAAATCATCAGAAGACATGAACTCAAAATTAAGCCCATGGCTTAGGAGTGATTTACTTGATTTAGGCCTTAAGGCTCTACAATCAGAAGATATTGCTAAGAAGGTAAGAAGTAATATTCCTACCTTTACAACAGAAGATGACGAACTTAAAGCATTACTCGATAGACTAAATGGTGATTATAAAGAAGATTTCATAGATGCCATGGCTAAGATAGTAAATAGCAAACTAGACGCAGAAGATGCTATTGATGAATTATCTGAATTAATACTTGAAGTAGAAAAATCCGGTAAAGACCTTAAAGAAGTAAAAGAAGATCTAGAAGAAACCCTTAAGAATATATATGAAAATTACTTTGTACTATTAATTTTATGTATGTACAAAAATGCCTATGAATCCCCCGAAAATCCTCTTCGTCTCCTTAATTTCTTTGAAGGAAACCCCAACGAATATGGGGTAAGTATTGACTTAATAATACAGAACATGAATGCAATAACAAACAGAGCCATGCACATAATATCTTGCATACACAGTCCTACTGCTCAAAGTGAAAACTCTACTGAACCTTCACTAGATTGTGTATCTGAAGCTGAGAGTATGTACCCATATCCAAAAGGACATAAAATTCATTAGGCTATATTAATTATCACAAAACAATACAAAATTCTACCAGTACTCGTTTAAACACTAAAAAGCTTGGGTCTAGGCTCAAGTTTTTTATTAATCGGTACCTATCTTTTAAAAATGTAAATAATAATTAAATAAATGTAATATAACTAAATAGCACTATACTTACTTAAGTAATAAGTAAGGAGTCATTTTATGAACAACATTCGTTTTAAACCTAAATTAAACATTAAAACTATATTATCACCATTGCTAACTACTCTCATTCTAGCTTTAATTTGTTGTAGTGTAGCTGATGATACTACAATACAAGAAAGCTACAATGATATTAAAGACGATTCATTAAAAATTATGCAATATTCTAGTTCAGAAGAACTAAGTGAAGAGTTTAAGCAAAAATTATTTGACTCAGGTATTAGTTTTCTGGGGTCAGATAATATTGTAAGCTCAATAAAGAACACTCATCCTAAGTTCACAACAGAGGATAGTGAGTTTAAAAGTCTATTTGATAAACTTAATGGCGAATTTAAAGAAGAGTTTATAGACAAAAAATTTAAGATAGAAAAGATTAAGCTAGAGGCAGAAGAGGCTATAAAGCAAATACCAGACACTCAGATTATTAAAGAAGAGCTTGAACACTACCTTGGAAAAGCATATAGAGGTTTCTACTTAAGTTTAGCTGATTGCATGTATGATTCCGTTTTCACAAAGAAAACTTCCAAAGAGAAACTTGATGATTTCTTTAAGGGAATACCTGACGTCAATGGCTTTAGTTTTAGTTTTTTCTTAAAACATATGAATGCTACAAAAAAGAGAGCTATTCTTATTAAAAAATGCATGGCAAAGGGTATTTTTAGATCCCCTATAGGATCTTGTGATCAAAGAGCAGAAAAAAGATACCCATATCCAATCTTAGAACCTGCAGTAAAAATGGAACCTTAACCAGTGGATATTAATTATCCATAGCACACTTATAAGCTTGAGCTATAAGCTCAAGCTTATTTTATTACTACACCTATTTTGAAAATTTTTACTTTATTTTCTATTCTTATATAGTTGTATCTAGTAACAGAAAACAAACTAGCATAACTTCAAGATAATCTAGTATCTATAATTAAAATTTCATTGAGTCTTATAATTTATTTAAAATGCTATATAGTAATTTAGTATATACAAAAATGAGAGGTAAAAAGTATGATTTTTAAGAATTTGGCAATAAAAACAATTCTTTTGTCTGTGCTACTTGCAAGTCCACTATGTTTATTCTCTTTAAATGAAGAGGGTGATTTAAGAAGTGAAGTAAGAGTATATAAGTGGCGTACTAATTTTAACAACTTATCAATCCTTGATAGTTATTTTCTTGCAACGATTAATGATTTTAAATCAATGTCCGGTGAAGATTTATTACATAAATTAAAATTATGTTTAATGGTTACAAGAAATGAAAAAGGTGATTCTGCTGTTACTGATCGTAAGGCATTACTTAAAAGAACAGCTTTGTTTTTAACTAAACTTAAGGATAAAAACGCAGATAAGGCTGCTTATTTGCTCTATGAACTTGATTCATTAAGTTTACTTCTGCTTGATACAATAGAGCTTGCAAACATGTTGACTCACGAGGAATCAGTGGGAGTACAAAAACACTATCATGAATACAAGGAATCATTGGAAAAGCGATTGCCCTTGATTGATAAATACAAGAAAGAATTTTTATCTAGCGTAAGTATTCTTGACCATAATAAACTTGATAAAAGTTTTCAAAAATTTATGCCCAAATTTGCAGACCTTTACAACTCGACTGAAAAAGTATACTCTAAGCTACACAAGCATTATACACAATTTATTATAAGGTACTAGGATTTTTCCTACCGATGGGAAATGATTAATCTAAAACTTACAAAACTTACATAGATTAATTTTCTTATGAACAAGTAGTTTAAATAAAACCTCACTTTAAAGTGAGGTTTTATTTTTATTTTAATAATTATAATAATTTTTATTTGCTCTTCTTACTGTTCTTTGCTTCTTTTTTCCATGAGCATTACTTCCCTTTCTAGAGTACCATGTTGAGTATTCAAATTCAACATCTTCTTCTTTAAATTCCTTAAGTTTCTCTTCTGCATACTTAATACAGCCTGCTAGTATACGAGTCTCTTGTTGAAGGGCCACTGCATTAGACAATACAGCCTCTCCTTTCTCTACAAATTGATCCCAAAGCCTTCTAATTTTATCATCTTTTATATTATAGTCCAAAGCTTTAAGTAAAGCTTCTCTTTTGACTTTTACTAGATCACTGTCTGAACCTGCATTGTGCAACAATTGTTCACCATCGTCATAGCTAACTGATCTCATTTCCTTGTCTAGTTCTTTATAAATTTCGTCAATCTTTTTTTGTGCTTCTATGGTTCTTCTGCTTTGATTTCTATTTCGTACCTTTCCAATTTTATGCAACAACTCCTTGGCCTTATCACTTTGCTCCTTGAATTTTGGTTGAAATTCTTTTGCTTTTTGTAAAGAATATTCAGTTCCCTCTATAATTCTTTTTATGCTATCTCGCATCTCATCTTTTCGACTCTCTGGAATAGTCTCTTCATCGTACTTGCTTTTATCTTCTTTCTCAGGCTTAGAAATTACTGGTTTTAAAGCAGGCATTTCTGGTCTGTTATATAAACCACCACTTAAAACAATGCCATCTTGATGATTCTCAAGCGAACTTGCAACTTCTCTTCCATGTTCATGGTTACCAGAAGAACCAGCACTCTTTGCTTGAACATTCAATTTAACAGTAGACTCTTTTGTTACTGTCTTAGTAATGCTTTTCTCTACAGTGCCAGTAGTCCCATTCTCAACAGCATCGCTTTCTAACATATCACGCACTTCTCCCAACGCTTCCTTAGACTTATCCGCTACCGACAAACCACAGCTTAAGAAGCTTAAAAGAATGCTTGCGCATATATATTTTCTTTTTATTCTCATATTAAATCTCCTTTAAGGAATAATTATAGACCAATACCATTTATTTACCTCAAATTAATTAATAAGAATTTAAGCAAACAATATTTTTACTTAAATAAAATAGGCTACCTAAGTAGCCTATTTCTGCTTTTAATTAAATTAAATTTAAAAGCTTAATTGCCAATGTTGCTTCCGCTATTAAGTAAGTCTTTTACTGTATTTAAAGTACCTATCATTTTTGAGAGCTGACCTTGGCGAGTTCCTGTCCTATCATATGCACTACCATCTGTTTCAACTTCCGCAATAAACTTCTCTACTTCTGTTTGAAGCTCACTTAACTTATTCTTTGCACTAATATCGCTCTTATAAACACCTTTAGCAGATTCTAGTGAACTTTGACCTTCTTTAAGGTATCCTAAAAGCTCATTCAAATCTTTCTCTAATTGTTCTTTTGTATATTTATCCAACTCTTTTTTATCATTGGCTTTTTCAGAAGTCTCTCCAAGATTCAATGGACTATAGTACTTAGTTGTATAGAGATTCACTGAATCATAGTCACCTATTATTTTTTTAACTAGCCCAAGTGAATTGTAAACATTCCCTTTAGTTTTCTTCAAGTAGAAATCATATATATTACTATCTCTCTTTTCTTTCCTGTCTGTATCATCATCGTCCCCATCAAATTCATCTTCAACTTCCGTCATTGAATTGGACATTAACCCATATGAACCTGTCATACCAAACCCGTATGAATCATATTCTTCTACAGTTATCATCTCTCCAGAGTATGAACCTGAAGTAAAGCTTGACGAAGAATTTTCTGTTATATCCACTGCACTACTGTAACCTGACAAGCCAGTTTCGTAAGTACTACCACCTACAACATCACTTACTGCTACGCCTGATACTGAACTAGCTACACTTGTTGTAGTTGCATTTTGTTCTGTAAAATCACCTGTTGCAATAGAATTTGTTGTTCCTACTGTATTATCTTTCTTTCCTGTCTCTACTGGTGGCATAGATACACCCACAACATCTTCTGTTCCTTCTGGCACCAAACTAGTTACACTTGTCTTTGTTTCACTTACAACCGTAAATCCTGCTTTCCCTGAAGCCACATCTTTAACAGCATCGCTCTCTAAAATACCTCGTACTTCTGACAACACATCCTTAGTCTTATCTAGTACTGATAAATCACAACTTACGAAACTTAAAAGAATGCTTGCACACACATATTTTCTTTTTATTCCCATATTTTATCTCCTCTAAAAATAATAATAATCAATACATTATACTTCAACAAAATTAAAATTCTTAAATTACTTTGTAATTAGCATAAGAAAAGATTATAAATACCAAAATAGGCTACCTAAGTAGCCTATTCTTCTTTTAATTAATTTAATTTTACTTTATAGCTTTTATCTAGCAATACTGTATCCGTAATTAAGCATATTCTGTATTCTAGATACAGAACTACTTATCTTTGCGATTATATGGCTCTTTCTTGATACCTTTCTATAAGCTTCATGATTTGTCTCAGTAACAGACTTAACGTCTTTAATTAAATCCTCTAATGATTTTTTAAGATTACTCAATTCATTCTTTGCTCGCAAATCATTTTGACTGTAATCATTCTCAGAAGCCTTTTCTATACTAGCTATACCTCCTACAATTTGATCCAATAATCCTTGCAAGTCTTTTTCTAGTTGTTCTTTTGTATACTCAGCTAACTTTTTTGTAGCAATTGCGTAATTTGATCTGCTATTCTCAAGATCACGTGAATCATATTTCTTAGTTAAACAAAGATCAACTGTCTTATATCCGTCTTTTAATCTACTAGTGTAAGTATATATACCCTGTACATAGTCTTTAGCTTTCTTTATATGTTTGTCATATTTTTTACTTGCTTCCTTTTCTGCTAAGTCAATCAAATGATTCTTATAATCCTCATCTGTATCCTCGTCGATAGTCACAGCACTAGCACCACCAGAAATAAACCCTGACATACCTGATGAGTAACTATCTTCAATAACTTCTGTTGTACCACCTGAAGTTGTACTACCGTAGTGTAATATCTGTGGTCTTTCAATAGGATTAGAACCTGACACACCAAACTCTGGTGCATATCTACCTGAGTAAGTATCATATTCTACAAAACCAATACCTGTAACATTTCCTGCCTCGTCCTCTTCTACAACACTACCTACACCTGCTGGGTTTGCATAACCTGCGCTACCTGCTACTCTAGTACCTGAAGAATCTACTGTAGATCTATCAAATCCAACCTCTCCTTGTGTCTTAGATACGCCCACACTACCTGTCTTTGTTTCACTTACAATCGTAAATCCTGCTTTCCCTGAAGCCACATCTTTAACAGCATCTGTCTCTAAAATAGCACGTACTTCTGACAACACATCTTTAGTCTTATCTAAGACAGATAAATCACAGCTTACGAAACTTAAAAGAACACTTGTTATTAAATAACTTTTTCTCATTTTTTTTCACTCCTTTGAAAATAATCATAATTAACACATTATACTTCAACAAAATTAAAATTCTTAAATTACTTTGTAATTAAGGGATTTAGACAACAATTGTAGTCCTAAACTACTTGTTAGACTTAAAGATTAATGCTTTACTATAAAAGAAAAGACAATACAAAATAGGCTACCTAAGTAGCCTATTCTTCTTTTAATTTAAATTATAGTTTATGCAGGTATATCTCTGTAATTGGTGTCAAGTGAAACACTTATTCTCTTCATAGAATTTATTATGTTAGAGAACAAATAGCTCCTAGTTGATACCTTTCCATACGCTATTTTTATATCATTCTCACCTTTAACTATAGAAAGTAACTCTTCTATTTTCACACGCAACTCATCCAACTCTTTCACTGCTCGGCCTTCGTTACCATAGTTAATAACATCTCTTGCAGCTGCTGCTGCTTTTTTAGATTCTACAATTTGATCCAATAATCCTTGCAAGTCTTTTTCTAGTTGTACTTTTGTAAACTCAGCTAACTTCTTTGCTGCAATTTCTCTGACTCTAGTCTCTCCAAGGTTTTGTGTGCCATAGCCTTTTGTGTTATACAGGTTAAATAAACTATAGCTTTTTGTTATTTTACTAGCCAAAACACGTGCATATTCCATATGAGATTTAGTTTTGTATATATGGCTATTATATTTTTTACTTTCTTCCTTTTCTGCTTTGGTAGTTAAATAATCTAAGTAATCAGCCTTTGTGTCCTCTTCTATGATCACAGCACTATTTCCACCAAAAATAACTCCTGATGTTCCTGATGAGTAACTATCTTCAACAACTTCTGATTCACCACCATAAGTTACACTAACATCACCTGAATTATAGTCTACTTGTTGAATGCCACCAGAACCAGATTCTACAAAACTCATACCTTTATCATTTCCTGTCTCGTCTTCTACAACACTACCCTCACCTGCTGTATTTGCGGAACCTTGTGAACTACCTGTTGCAATAGAACTAGAACCCTCTCCTACTACTGTAGAATTATCAAATCCAGCCTCTCCTTGTGTCTTAGATACGCCCACACTACCTGTCTTTGTTTCACTTACAACCGTAAATCCAGCCTTCCCTGAAGCCACATCTTTAACAGCATCTGTTTCTAAAATAGCTCGCATCTCTGACAGCACATCTTTAGTCTTGTCTAACACTGATAAATCACAGCTTACGAAACTTAAAAGAACACTTGTTATTAAATAACTTTTTTTTATTCTCATTTTTCTCACTCCTTTGAAAGTAATTATACTTCAATAAAATTAAAATTCTTTATTTACTTTGTAATTAGGGGATTTATACAAACAAATGCAGTCCTAAACTACTTATTAGACTTAAAGATTAATGCTTGATTATAAAAAAAAGACAATACTAAAGTAGGCTACCTAAGTAGCCTATTCTTCTTTTAATTAAATTTTAATTTATAGCTTATTCTCCGTACTTGTCTCTGCCTCCAAGTAACCACTGTAGTCTAGGTACAGCACCACTTATCTTTTCGATTAAATATCTCTTTGATATCAACTTTCTATAAGCTTCATGATTTGTCTCAGCTACAGATTTAACTTCTTTAATCAAAGCCTCTAATGGTTTTTTAAGCTCACTTAATGTTGTTATTGCATAGCTGTCAAAATAATAATCACTATCAGAAGCTTGCGCATGTAATATACCTTCTACAATTTGATCCAATAATCCTTGCAAGTCTTTTTCTAGTCTTTCTTTTGTATACTCAGCTAACTTCTTTTTAGCAATTTCTCTGTTTTGTCTAAGATTTTGAAGATCCATTGTATCATTGGATTTAGTTTCACAAAGCTCAACTACCCTAGCACCCTCTTTTAATCTACTAGTGTAAGTATATATACCCTGTACATGTCTTTTAGCTGTTGTTATATGGTTGTTATATTTTTTCTCTGCTTCCTTAGCCGCTAGATCATCCAAATAATCCTGATAGTCTTCATTTGTATCCTCTTCTATGGTCATAGCACCAGACCCACCAGAAATAGAACCTGACATGCCTGAATAACTCTCTTCAATAACTTCTGATACACCACCATAAGTTACACCAGTATCACCTGAAGCATAATCTACTTGTTGAATGCCACCAGAATTAGAACCTGACACACCAAACTCTGGTGCATATCTAGCTGAGTAAGTGTCATATTCTACAAAACCCATACCTGTAAGTTTGCCTGTCTCGTCTTCTACAACACTACTTACACCTGTTGCACTTGCATAATCTGCGCCACCTGCTACTCTAGTACCTGAAGAATCTACTGCAGTATTACCAAAGCCAGCCTCTCCTTGTGTCTTAGACACGCCCACAGTACTTGTCTTCGTTTCACTTACAACCGTAAATCTAGCTTTCCCTGAAGCCACATCTTTAACAGCATCTGTTTCTAAAATACCTCGCATCTCTGACAACACATCTTTAGTCTTATCTAAGACCGATAAATCACAGCTTACGAAACTTAAAAGAACACTTGTTATTAAATAACTTTTTTTCATTCTCATATTTCCCCACTCCTTTGAAAATAATTATATTACAATGTTATTAAAAATCTCAATAATCATGTTGAATTAGATATATTAACCGTTTTTAGAAAAATATTATCAATGTAAAACTTAATTTTGCTAACTAAGATTATTGCTTGCCTTTCTGTTTTTCTTGATTAACTTATCACAATTTACATCACCAAGATACAAAGAAGGAATAGGTTGCTAAAGCCTATTCCTTCTTATTTAAAATCACTTTCAACATTATTTATTATGAAGTTTAATTGCTTATATTGTCCTTATTGTAAAGAGACCTCTTTACTGTCTTCAAAGAATCTTCCATTTTTGACAGCTTATGTCTGTTTGAAGACACTTCTTTATATGCATCACTTGTACTGGATTTATTCTTAACTTCTGCAATAAACTTCTCCAAATCTTCCCGAACCTCCCCTAACTTATTCTTTGCCCTAATCTCATTACTATAAACATCAGCAGATTTTAGTGCAATCTCGCCCTCTTTTATCCAATTCAAGAGTTCATACAAGTTTTCTTCTAATTTTTCTTTACTAAACTCATTATATTTCTCTCTAGCATTCTCGCGATAATTAGGATTTCCAAGATGCCTTGAACTATTCATTGCGGTTGCATAGTAATCAAATAGTTTAGAGTCCTTGGCTATTGCCTTAATGAGTGTGAGTGCATTAAACACATCTCTTTTAGCTTCCTTTAAGCCAGCATTATATTTTCTATTTTCTCTGCGCTCATCTTCTTCTTCTAAAGATTCATCATCTTCACCCGCAGAGCTAAAGGTAGCAACTCTTGGGATTGTGTCTTCTTCCTCTTCAATAACAGTAGCACCACCCCCATATGTACCAGAAACTCCTCCTGATGAGTACTCTACTGCATCCACCAAGTCACTAGACCCTCTTTTTAGGAAGTCCTCAATTACTGTTTGTGATTTGCCATTAAAATTATCCCCTGAAGTAACTTCTCCGTATGAGTGAGTTTCAAACTCTACAGCACCTCCCTCCAAAGTACCTCCAGGAATTCCAGAGCCACTTGTTAAATTAACACCGCCTGTATCCACTTTAGTATCTGATATAGGTGAGGATTCTCCTTCAACTACATCAAGTGAACTCTGAAGACTAGCGCCTGTACCCGCTGCTACTGCACTAACACCCTTGTCCGATGATACTGCACTAACAGCAACGCTACTTGGTTGAGCATTAATTTCTCCCAAATCATCATTAGCCTTATCCAGCACAGATAAGCCACAACTTAGGAAGCTTAACAAAATACTCGTAAATAAACATTTTCCTTTCTTAATTATTATCATATTTCTATCTTTCAAATCACCTCTCCTTTAGATTAATAAGATTTAAAATATTATAATTCAATAAAAATAAAAGACTTAAAACTTATTTCAATTTTAAGTAGTTTTTATACATGGAAAACAATATGGACTGTATAACAGGATTAAATCCAAATAAGGCAACAAAGATTATTCCTTGTTGCCTTTATGCTTAATTCTCATTCAAAGCATCATCTATTTGACCCTTGATTGCTTTAAACATAAATGAATCACTAGTAGCTCTTAAAGCTATATATGCGCCCTCATATCCCTCGTCACTACTACAAGAAATTTTTAAATCCTTAAAATATTCCTCTTCCTTTTCATTAAATTGGCTCTCAAAATTTTGTTTTTGCGGATTTTCGTCTGGTATGTCATATATGGCATTTCTTACCTCATCCCGCGCTTTCATGGTTACAACTATATCTGCAATAGCTTCCTTAGTTTTACTAGCGCCCAACATTACTAAAAATTCACGAAATTCCTCTTCTGTGTAATTCTTGACACCCACTACATCCTTTGCAATAAGAGGATTAGTTAAAACACCCTTTAAAAATTGAACTGCAAGTCTTTCTTCGGAAGAGAGTTTATATTTTGCAATTAAACCTTCTAAAGTATTCTCATCGGCAAAATCAACATCCTCAGTATCCTCCTCCTCATAATCATTTACCTCACTTACATCCTGGACATCTTTTATATCCTTACAACTAAATAATATAAATATTAAAATTAAAATTGAACTATTAAAAATTCGAATATTCATGACTTAATGTCTCCTTCTATCAACAATATATACCATTTAATTAATTAATTAAGAAAATTTTCATAGGAAAACAATGATAAATTAAACTAGTATGCACACATGCAAAAGTTAAAAGGAAAGAAAATAAAAAAAGTCAATAATACTTCTTTGTTATTCAAGAAATATATACTATACTTATTTAGACTTCTAATACATAAAGGAGCTAGTATGTTTAGAATCAAAAATTTAAAGAGAAATAATATCTTGTCTAGTTGCTATTGTAATTCTTTTATCTACATTTATGGCATGCAACCAAATGAACACAATGCTAAGGAAAGCATTTATCTCGTTTAAGTGATTCTGCAAGAATAAAATTACAAAGCAATATAAAGGCAGTCAATATATTATTCTAATCAAGCATCAATATTACGAATGACATAAGCTTTGCGAGGCAAGTAACTGGGAAAGGATTCTAGCAACAGCAGGTTTATTGATTTATGTGAGGCAATAATACCAAAAAATTAGTGGCAAAAGTTTTGATTGAGATTACAAGTCACATCAATTTACTAGTAAGTTAACAATTGGGGCGACGTTTAGCACTTATTTGTCTTTAAATTCATTGAGCCACATGCAATCAATATGGTACTAAGCCTCTTCATAAATTTTCCTCCTAAATAAAACAAACATAGCTATTCCTAGTTACATTATGAATAATAAACACCAATCATATAACTCAGGCACATAATATCAACATTTATAATTGAATGTTTTGACTTAAGAGGCGTAAGTAAGCAAAAAACAGAAGACCATCTTTCTATGGCCTTCTTGCTTTTAATCTGTATAATATTTATTTAACTAAAGTAGCATTATCTACTACTAGCGTCATTGCGCCTATTACTATTACCCGCCCCAATCAAACACAGCTCCCTCTACTTCTATTTCTTCGTCTCCGGTTATTCTATCTGAGGATTCTTCTGTCTCCCCACTTGTTCCTCCCGCAGATGCTCCTGTTGTTGATGACTTTTCTTCGCTTTTAGTTTTCACCCCTGTTGCCTCATTCAATGCTTTATGTATTTCACTAGGTATCCAAACTCTTTTTGGTAGTTGATCTCGTATACTATTTCCTGTTGCTGGTGGGTTTTGACCTTGGCCTTTACTTCCTGTTACTACAGGTTTTTTTGGTTTCTCTTTTCCTTCTGTTGGTTGTCCTGTCTTATTTTCGACTACTGGTGGTTGTTTACCCTTCTCACCTTGTTCTTCACTTCCCTCTACTGCTGTTTTTGGTGCTGGTGGGTTTTGCCCTTGGCCTCCACTTCCTGTTACTGCTGGTGTTTTTGGTTTCTCTTTTCCTTCTGCTGGTTGCCCTGTCTTATTTCCGACTACTGGTGGTTTACCTTTCTCACCTTGTTCTTCACTTCCCTCTACTGCTGTTTTTGGTGCTGGCGGGTTTTGCCCTTGGCCTCCACTTCCTGTTACTACAGGTGTTTTTGCTTTCTCTTTTCCTTCTGCTGGTTGCCCTATCCTATTTTCGACTACTGGTGGCTTACCCTTCTCACCTTGTCCTTCAAATCCTTTCTCTGGTTCTTTTTGCCTATCTCCGAACCATGGGTTATACTCACAGCCCATCATTAACATAGTAAATAATATAAGCATTATGTTATATCTTTTCATACAATCTTCTCCTCCAGATAATTACTACCACATAATCATCTGTATCACTTAAGTTAGAATACTTATTAATATAAATTCTAACTTTATACTAGACTTATATTATACTGATTTTAATTTGTATTGTCAAATTTATTTATTTAACAGTTTTAATTAAAACTTATGTTATTTAAATTTATTTGTTATATGTGTCTGTATATAAATAAAGACCATGCTTCCATGGCCTTTGCTTTTATTTAATAATATTTATTTAAAAAAAATTGAATATTATTTATTTAAAAAATTAGCTATCTCTTTTTGCTTTTCAGGAAGAGATAAATATACTTTCTTAGCAATATCTGTCATGTTACTAACAACATTAATCTTTTTCAATTCTGTTATTAAATTTGCGGTATCATTTTTCTTTGTTACTGCTACTTTTAACTGAGCTTTAACCTCTCCTATTACTTCATCTCTTAGCTTCATAAAGTCATATAGCTTAGTACCAATTTCTTTTGGTTTATCTATATAATTCATAAACCTAGATAAGTTTGTGTCTCTTAATTGGTCATTTAAAACTTCTTGAGTGTAATTTCCAATATCATACAATAATCGTAATAAGTCAAAAGCAACATTTTTATGAGCGTTTGCTACATCCAATTTAGCAAATACTTCTTCTAATTCCTTAATAGCATCTACATCATAATCTAGCCCTGAGTAAATTTTATTTAATCTTTCTGTGGCACTGTAGTCTACCTTGTTTGATAAATTGCCTGACATCTCTTTGATTTTATTCTTAAGATCACTAAATTCATTTTTTAATTCGGTATCTTTAGATTCAATCCATGTCTTGTATTCATTTATCTTATTTTTTAATTCAGTGTACCCTGTTATTTGTGTTGTTGTTGGTTTTTCCACTGGTGTTGCTACTGGTGTTGCTACTGGTGTTGCTACTGGTGTTGCTACTGGTGCTGCTGATGCTCCTGGTGTTGTTGATGCTCCTGGTGTTGTTGATGCTCCTGGTGCTGTTGATGCTCCTGGTGTTGATGTTCCTGGTGTTGATGTTCCTGGTGCTGATGTTCCTGGTGCTGATGTTCCTGGTGCGGGTGGTGTTCCTGGTGCTGTTGGTGCTCCTGGTGCGGGTGTTCCTGGTGCTGTTGGTGCTCCTGGTGCGGGTGTTCCTGGTGCTGTTGGTGCTCCTGGTGCGGGTGGTGCTCCTGGTGCGGGTGTTCCTGGTGCTGTTGGTGCTCCTGGTGCGGGTGTTCCTGGTGCTGTTGGTGCTCCTGGTGCGGGTGCTCCTGGTGCTGTTGATGTTCCTGGTGCTGTTGATGTTCCTGGTGCTGTTGATGTTCCTGGTGCTGTTGGTGCTCCTGGTGCTCCTGGTGTTCCTGGTGCTCCTGGTGTTCCTGGTGCGGGTGCTGGTGGATTTGGTTGACTTGTTTGGTCTTCTGGTTTTGTTTCATTCCCACAGCTCATCATTAATGCAGTAAATAATATAAGCATTATTATGCTAATTCTTTTCATACAATCTCCTCCTAGAATAATTACTTTTCAGAATTACCTTTTATTTTAATTTAGAATACTTTTTAATAACTATTCTAGTTTTATACTAGTTGAATATTCTACTAGTTTTATTTTGTATTGTCAACTTCTTATTTATTTAAACTTTTTAATTTAAATCTTAATTTTTTGTCTGGTGGTCTTAGATTAAGTAAAGGCCAAGGAAATAAGGCCTTTACTTTATTTAATTCTATTTATTTAACTAGTTTTTCAAACTCTTTTTGTATGTCAAGAAGAGAGTTTGACTTTCCATATACTCTATTATAAATGACTGCATTACTTCTGGTCATCTTACTCAATTCGGCTAACATCCTCTGTTTAGAATTCTTTTGTGTTGCAGCTACCTTGATTTGTTCCGCAACTCTTTCTAGTACTTCCTCTCTTAACGTAATAAATTCATTTAACATATCTTTAATATCTATTATGTTGCTGTTATCTTTAAGTTTAGCTAAGTTTGCCTCTCCTAAAAGCTCATTAACGATTTGGTAAGTAGAGTTCCCAATGCCATATAATAAGTTTAATAGTTTATAAGCAGCATCTCTATCGGAACCGGATACGTATAATTTATCTAGTATTTCTTCTACCCTTTTAATATCATCTGCATCATAATCCAGACCTGCATAAATTTTGTCCAGCCTTAAAGAATCACTATCGCCCTTCCCTAATTGCATGTTTTTTGGCAACTCTTTTATTTTAGTATCAAGAGTAGTAAATGAATCTGTCAACTCATTTTTTGATTCTGTAAGCTCTTCTTTAAGTTCATTTAAGTTTTTCTCTAGTTCAGAGTAAGCCTTTTCCTTAGCTTCCATATCAGCTTCTATTTCTTCCGGTGATTTAGTTGCAACTTTTGAAGCCTTACCTCGAGCTACACTTACTGTTTGAGCATAAGCTCCATTTACTATTGTTAATAGCGCAAATAATACAAGCATTATTATGCTTATTCTTTTCATATAATATCCTCCTAGAATAATTACTATTCAATAATTAATACTTCAATGTAACATACTATATCTGTATGCTATACTAATATATAATTATTATTATAAAATAACAATAATTATTGATTTATAATAATAACTTCTCTTGGAAATACTTAAAGTGTTATTTAAATGCCTTTAAACTCATTTGAGTTTTATATTTTTGTATCTCGGGTCATTTTGTGCTTTGCAAAAGACCTTACGAGGCCTTTTTTTTCGCAAATAAGCATTCTGCAATGTCAACAAATATTTTCTTAAGTTTGTTAGATATTGCAAGAATTTCTGAACGAGGTTCATACACAAGACTCAAGTCCTTTTTCATTTGTTCCATATCATTCTTATTTATTTGTGCCATTAATATCTGATCCTGAACAGCCTTTACTAAATCTTTTCTTAATAAAATAAATTGATCTACGAGTCCATTAAGTAAAAACAAGTTTGTTTCTCTGTTCTTAAGTTTATCTAGTTCCTCATCGCTAAACCATCCTACAAGTCTACTAGTATGATCGCCTAAATCACGCAAAAAACTCAACAACATCTTGCAAGTATCTGCCAAACCCCATCCGTCCCATTTTGTATCACTAAACCATAATATAGACAACATTTCTTCTAATCTTTCAAGAGTACTCACATCATATCCAAGTGTTTTATAAATATGATCCATTGTGGAGCTATTTGTATAAATAACTTCTTTGATTTCCCAGAGTACCTCTGCAAGTTTAGGAAATGAGTGTCCTCCATCATTAAATTTACGCTTTTCTCTCTCCAGCTCTTCCCTAAATGACTTTACTTTAATCACTAGAATATTGTAGAGGGGTTCCTGCTCTCTTGCTACCCTTTCCAATTCTAATTCTTCCATTATATTTTCTATCTTGTCTTTTACTTCTTCTAAACTATCCTCCGGATTTTCTTTTAAAGTTTGTGCTACCCTTGACTTTCTCTCTGTTTTCACTTTACCGTCTTTTATCTTCCTTCCCCTCTTTCCCTTCTTTCCTTTAACTCCTACCTTCTCTCTTTTTCTTACATCACTATCGTCCTCTTCCTCGTCTACTTCCTCTAGTTCCTCTAGTTCCTCTATATTCTCTTCCAAGTTATCACTAGCCTGCTTGCAACCAAGTAACACAAATAGTACTAAAAAAAATACCAACATACACTTTTTCATGTTATCCTCCTTTGCTTTTATTATTATGTCAATTATATATTAACACTTAAAATAAAGCCCTTTTAATATAGTCTTTTAACTAACTACCTATTAATCTTAACTATTAATCTCTAGCAATCACAAAGGCCAATACATATTCATAATTTCTTTCTAAAGATTAGTTGCCTTGTAAAACTAACTCCTTATACTTCTGTTCTTTATAATAAACGCTCTACTGCATTTATGCATACGAATAATTAAAATTAATATAAGCTCAACAATAAAGCCCCTGTCCTATTGTTATTAAATAGTAAGTCTATTCAATCTGAGCTTTTAAAAAAACACCAACTAATTATTCAACTTCGAACAAAATTCTTCAATATTTTCACTACTCTTTTCCAAGGCACTATGTGCATCTGTAATTTCTTTTCGTCTAGGCTCCATAAACTCACTAAAGAAATCGTTTCTTTGTTTCTGGTTTTCTACTGCTTTGATTTGTTCTTTAAACAACGCTAATAAATCTGCCTTTTTCTTCATAAACTCATCTAAAAGTTTATTGGCCTTTTCAATAGCCTCTTCATTACCACTCTTAAGCTTAGCCAGTGTTGCATCACTGAAATGCTCATATAAAACTTTGCGGTTAAATTCTCCAGCTACACCTATTCTAAATAAGAAGTAGTGATAAAACAAGGATGGTTCACTATCTTGACTCCCATAGTTGAATTCCTCATGGTTTAATTTAGTAATTATTTTATCTACCCCTGTAAGAAGACCAGCGTCATATTCTAGGCCTGCATAAATGTCACTCATACTATCTTGGTACCTATCACTGTCTTGTTGCACCATCAATTTTATAATGTTCAAAAATGAATAATCCTTCGCAAGAGATACTTTTGTAGTCCTTTCTTCAGGCTCTTGACTGTCAGGAAATAAACGACTCAGTTCTTCTTCGCTAGGAAATGGATGCTTTTTCTCGAATTTATTCTTAGCTCTCTTATGTTTCTCCCTTAATTCCTTGACCTTTTTCTCTAACATAGCGTAAAGTGCATCTCCCCCAACGTCGCCCATCTCCTCTTCCTCACCACCATCATTATCACTTATCTCATCTTCCTCATCATCATCATTATCACTTATCTCATCATCTACTGGCTTTTCATCTAATTTCTTCTTCTTAATACCTTTTTGCTTTCTCTTCTTCCCTGTTTTTGTTATCCCCGGCTTTTTCCCAGCTTTACCTTTAGATGTTTGCTGGCTACAACCCATTAATATAACTAGCAATACCAACAATACTCTATATAATCTCATATCATTCTCCTTTTTCTTACTAACATTTTTAATAAACATTAATTTAATTTATACTAAACCTACTTTAATTATTTATATGAAAAGCAAAGCAGGAAGTAGAACAGAAACATAGAGGAGTAGGGAAGACTTCGTAGCACATATCTATATAAGCTTAACAATAAACCCTAAGAATTTTAAGTAAGTCTAGTCAATATGAGCTTTTAAAAAATCACCAACTAATTATCCAAATCCGAACAAAATTCTTTATATTGTCCCTACTCTTTTCCAATTTACCATTTGCACCTTTAATTTCGTCTAGTCTAGGCTTTATAAACTCACTAAAGAAATCGTCTCTTTTTTCCTTGTTTTCTACTGCTTTGATTTGTTCTTTAAACAACTCTACTGAATCTTCCTTTTTCTTCATAAACTCATCTAAAAGTTCATTGGCCTTTGCAATATCTGCTTCACTACCACTCTTAAGCTTAGTAAGTGTTGCATCACTGAAATACTCATATAAAACTTCGCGGTTAAATTCTCCAACTTCACCTATGTAAAATAAGAAGAAGTAATAAAACCAGGTTGGTTCTTTAGATTGACCCTTATGGTTTAATTTAGTAATTATTTTATCTACCCCTGCAAGAAGACCAGCGTCATATTCTAGGCCTGCATAAATGTCATCCATCTCATCTGGGGACTTATAACTGGGTTGTTGCATCATCAATTTTACAATGTTAAAAAATGGATAATCCTTTGAAAGAGATGATCCTGCAGTCCTATCTCCAGGCTCTTGAATTTTAGGAAATAAACGATTCAGCTCTTCTTCGCTAGGAAATGGATACTTTTTCTCGAATTTATTCTTAGCTATCTCATGTTTTCCCCTTAATTCCTTGACCTTTTTCTCTAACGTAGCATAAAGTGTCGCTCCCCCAATGTCGCCCAAATTATCTTCCTTACCAGTATCATTATCACTTATCTCATCTTCCTCACCATCATCATTATCACTTGTCTCATCTTCCTCACCATCATCATTATCATTTATCTCATCATCTACTGGCTTTTCATCTAGCTTCTTCTGCTTAATGCCTTTTTGCTTTCTCTTCTTATTCCCTGTTTTTGTTATCCCCGGCTTTTTCCCGGCTTTCTCTTTAGATGCTTGCTGGCTACAACCCATCAATATAACTAGCAATATCAACAATACTCTATATATTTTCATATTATTCTCCTTTTTCTTACTAACATTTATAATCAACATTAATTTAATTTATACTAAACCTACTTGTGCTACGGATTCTTTCTACTCACTTTCTATGTTTCTGTTCTACATCCTCCTTTGTTTTCATATTAATAATTAACGTCTATATAAGCTTAACAATAAACCCTAAGAATTTTATGCAAGTCTAGTCAATATGAGCTTTTAAAAAAGCACCAACTAATTATTCAAATCCGAACAAAATTCTTCAATATTTTCACTACTCTCTTCCAAGGCATAATATGCATCTCCAGTTTCTTTTCGTCTAGGCTCTATAAACTTACTATAGAAATCGCTTCTTTTTTTCTTGTTTTCTACTTCTTTGATTTGCGCTTTAAACAACCCTAATAAATATGCCTTTTTATTTATAAACTCATCTAAAAGTTTATTGGCCTTTTCAATAGCCGCATCATTACCACTCTTAAGCTTAGCAAGTGTTTCATCACTTAAATACTCATATAAAACTTTGCGGTTAAATTTTCCAGCTGCACCTACTCTAAATAATAATTGGTGATAAAACAAGGATGGTTCATCAACTTGACTCCCATGGTTTAATTTAGTAATTATTTTATCTAACCCTGTAAGAAGACCAGCGTCATATTCTAGGCCTGCATAAAAGTCATCCATACTTTCTTGTAAACCTCTAACGAATCGGGGCTTCATCAATTTTATAATGTTCAAAAATGGATAATCCTTCGCAAGAGATGCTCCTGCAGTCCTATCTCCAGGCTCTTGAATTTTAGGAAATAAACGATTAAGCTCTTCTTCGCTAGGAAATGGATGCTTTTTCTCTAATTTATTCTTAGCTCTCTTATGTTTCTCCCTTAATTTATTGACCTTTTTCTCTAACGTAGCATAAAGTGTCGCTCCCCCAACGTCGCCCAAATCCTCTTCCTCGCCAGTGTTATTATCACTTATCTCCTCTTCCTCACCATCATCATTATCATTTATCCCATCTTCCTCTCCAGTATTATTATCACTTATCTCCTCCTCTACTGGCTTTTCATCTAATTTCTTCTGCTTAATGCCTTTTTGCTTTCTCTTCTTCCCTGGTTTTGTTATCCCCGGCTTTTTCCCGGCTTTATCTTTAGATGCTTGCTGGCTACAACCCATCAATATAACTAGCAATATCAACAATACTCTATATAACTTCATATAATTCTCCTTTTTTCTTACTAACATTTATAATAAACATTACTTTAATTTATACTAAACCTACTTATTCAACTTCGAACAAAATTCTTTAATATTTTCACTACTCTCTTTCAAGTCATAATATGCCTCTCCCGTTTCTTTTAGTCTAGCCTCTATAACCTTCATATAGAAATCGCTTCTGTGTTTCTGTTTTCCTCCTACTCTGATTTGCGCTTTAATCAACGCTAATAAATCTGTCTTTTTATTTATAAAATCATCTAAAAGTTCATTGGCCTTTTCAATATCCGCATCACTACCTCTCTTAAGCTTAGCAAGTGTTGCATCACTGAAATACTCATATAAAACTTTGCGGTTAAATTCTCCAACTTCACCTATTCTAAATAAGAATAAGTGATAAAACGAGGATGGTCCATTATCTTGACTCTCATGGTTTAATTTAGTAATCATTTTATCTAACCCTGCAAGAAGACCAGCGTTATATTCTAGGCCTGCATAAATGTCATCCATCCTATCTGGGTACCTATCACTGCCTTGTTGCACCATCAATTTCACAATGTTCAAAAATGAATACTGCTCCGCAAGAAATGCTCTTGTAGCCCTTTTAGACTCTTGAATGCTAGAGAATAAACGACTACGCTCTTCTTTGTTAGGAAATGGACGCTCTGTCTCATTAAATTTATTCTTAGCTCTCTCAAGCTTCCCCCTTAATTTATTGACCTTTTTCTCTAACACAGAGTAAAGTGTCTCTTCCACTCGCCCACCGTCGCCCGAATTAGCTTCCTTACCAGTATTATTATCTCTTATCTCAGCTTCCTTACCAGTATTATTATTACTTATCTCAGCTTCCTTACCAGTATCATTATCATTTATCTCCTCTTCCTCACCATCATCATTATCATTTATCTCATCATCTACTGGCTTTTCATATAGTTTCTTATGCTTAACGCCTTTTTGCTTTCTCTTCTTCTTCCCTGTTTTTGTTATCCTCGGCTTTTCTTCGTCTTTCTCTTTAGATGCTTGCTGACTACAACCCATCAACATAACTAGCAATGCCAACAATACTCTATATAACCTCATATCATCCTCCTTTTTCTTACTAACATTTATAATCAATATTAATTTAATTTACACTAAACCTACTTGTTTAACTTCGAACAAAATTCTTCAATATTTTCACTACTCTCTTTCAAGGCATAATATGCATCTCCAGTTTCTTTTCGTCTAGGCTCTATAAACTCACTCAAGAAATAGCTTCTTTTTTTATTGTTTTCTACTGCTTTGATTTGTGCTTTAAATAACTCTACTAAATCTGCCTTTTTCTTCATAAACTCATCTAAAAGTCTATTGGCCTTTTCAATATCCGCATCATTACCACCCTTAAGCTTAGCAAGGGTTGCGTCATTTAAATACTCATATAAAACTTTGCGGTTAAATTCTCCAGCTTCTCCTATTTTATTTAAGAATAAGAGATAAAACCAGTATAATTTATTAACTTTACCCTCATAGTTTAATTTAGGAATTATTTTATCTAACTCTGTAAGAAGACCAGCGTCATATTCTAGGCCTGCATAAAAGTCATCCATCCTACCTGGGAACTTTCTTGTTGTTTGACTTATTAATTTTGCAATGTTAGCAAATGAATACTGCTTCTCAAGAAATATTTTTTCAGTCCTTTCAGGCTCTCGAATGTTAGGAAATAAATGTCTAAGCTCTTCTTCGCGAGGAAATGAATACCCTGCCTCTTTTAATTTATTCTTAGCTCTCTCATGTTTCTCCCTTAATTCCTTGACCTTTTTCTCTAACACAGAGTAACGTGCCTCTCCCCCAACGTCGCCCAAATCTTCTTCCTTACCAGTATCATTATCTTTTGTCTCCTCTTCTACTGACTTTTCATCTAGTTTATTCTGCTTAATGCCTTTTTGCTTTCTCTTCTTCCCTGGTTTTGTTGTCTCCGGCTTTTCTTCGTCTTTATCTTTAGATGATTGCTGGCTACAACTCATCAATATAACTAGCAGTATCAACAATACTCTATATAACTTCATACCATTCTCCTTTTTCTTACTAACATTCATAATCAACATCTAAATTTATACTAAACCTACTTATTCAACCTCAAACAAAATTCTTCAATATTTTTCCTACTCTCTTTCAATTCTTCATATACATATTCCATTTCTGTTTGTCTAGGCTTCATAAACTTCACATAGAAATCGCTTCTTTTTTCCTTGTTTTCTACTGCTTTGATTTGTGATTTAATCAACTCTACTAAATCTGCCTTTTTCTTCATAAACTTATCTAAAAGTTTATTGGCTTTTTCAATATCCGCATCATTACCACTCTTAAGCTTAGCCAGAGTTGCATCACTTAAATACCCATATAAAACTCTTCGGTTAAATTCTCCAACTGCACCTATTCTATTTAAGAAGTAGTTATAAAACCAGTATGGGTCACCCCCTTGATTCTCATGGTTTAATTTAGTAATCATTTTATCTACCTCTGTAAGAAGACCAGTGTCATATTCTAGGCCTGCATAAGTGTCATCCATCAAATCTGGGAAATCATTGTAAAATTGTTGCCTCATCATTTTTACAATGTTAACAAATGAATACTTCTCTGAAAGAAACACTTTTTCAGTCCTTTCTTTAGGATCTTGAATGTTAGGAAATAAACTACTACGCTCTTCTTTGTTAGGAAATGAATGCCCTTCCTCATTAAATTTATTCTTAGCTCTCTCATATTTCCCCCTTAATTCCTTGACCTTTTTCTCTAACATAGCGTAAAGTGTCTCTTCCTTAATGTCGCCCGAATTATCTTCCTTACCAGCATTATTATCTTTTATCTCGCCTTCCTTACCAGCATTATTATCACTTGTCTCATCATCCACTGACTTTTCATCTAGTTTATTATACTTAATGCCTTTCTGTTTTCTCTTATTCCCTGTTTTTGTTGCCCCCGGCTTTTCTTTGTCTTTATCTTTAGATGATTGCTGGCTACAACTCATCAATATAACTAGCAATATCAACAATATTCTATACAACTTCATATCATTCTCCTTTTTCTAGCTAACATTTTTAATCAACATTAACTAAATTTATACTAAGCCTACTTATTCAACTCCAAACAAAATTCTTTAATATTTTCACTACTCTTTTTCAAGTCATGATATGCATCTACAATTTCTTCTCGTCTAGCCTCTATAACCTTAATATAGAAATCGTTTCTTTGTTTCTGTTTTTCTACTTCTTTGATTTGTGCTTTAAATAACCCTACTAAATCTGCCTTTTTCTTCATAAACTCATCTAAAAGTTTATTGGCCTTTGCAATATCCTCAGCACTACCACTCTTAAGCTTAGCCAGGGTTGCATCATTTAAATACTCATATAAAACTTTACGGTTAAATTCTCCAGCTGCACCTATTCTATTTAAGAAGTAGTCATAAAACGCGTATGGTTCATTAATTTGACCCTTATGGTTTAATTTAGGAATTATTTTATCTAACTCTGTAAGAAGACCAGCGTCATATTCTAGCCCTGCATAAGTGTCATCCATCCTACCTGGGAACTTTCTTGTTGCTTGACTTATTAATTTTACAATGTTAGCAAATGAATACTGTTTCTCAAGAAATATTTTTTTAGTCCTTTCTTCAGGATCTTGAATGTTAGGAAATAAATTACTCAGTTCTTCTTCGTTAGGAAATGGATGCCCTGCCTCTTTGAATTTATTCTTAGCTCTCTCATGTTTCCCCCTTAATTTATTGACCTTTTTCTCTAACGTAGAGTAACATGTCTCATCCACTCCGTCGCCCGAATTATCTTCCTCACCATCATCATTATCTTTTGTCTCACCTTCCTTACCAGTATTATTATCCTTTATCTCGCCTTCCTTACCAGCATTATTATCTTTTATCTCACCTTCCTTACCAGCATTATTATCTTTTGTCTCGCCTTCCTTACCAGTATTATTATCTTTTATCTTATCTTCTACTGGCTTTTCATCTAGTTCCTCATTAGATGTTTGCTGGCTACAACCCATCAATATAACTAGCAATATCAACAATACTCCATATATCTTCATATCATTCTCCTTTTTATTACTAACATTTATAATCAACACCTAAATTTATACTAAACCTACTCTGTGCTACGAAGTCTTCACTACTCCTTCTATGTTTCTGTTCTACTGCCTACTTTGCTTTTCATATGAATAAGCACCTACTACTTATTCAACTTCGAACAAAATTCTTTATATTTTCACTACTCTCTTCCAAGTCATCATATACATCTCTCATTGCTTCTAGTCTAGGCCTTATCAAATTCATAAAGAAATCGCTTCTTTTTTCCTTGTTTTCTACTGCTTTGATTTGTGTTTTAATCAACCCTAATAAATCTGCCTTTTTCTTCATAAACTCACCTAAAAGTTTATTGGCCTTTTCAATATCCGCTTCATTACCACTCTTAAGCTTAGCAAGTGTTGCATCGCTTAAATATTCATATAAAACTTTGCGGTTATATTCTCCAACTTCACATATTCTATTTAAGAATAAGAGATAAAACCATTTTGGTTCACTAGATTGACCCTCATGGTTTAATTTAGTAATTATTTTATCTACCTCTGCAAGAAGACTAGCGTCATATTCTAGGCCTGCATAAATGTCGTCCATAAAATCTGGGTACCTATCACTGTCTTGTTGCCTCATCAATTTTACAATGTTAAAAAATGAATACTGTTTCGCAAGAAATGCTCTTGTAGCCCTACTATACCCATGAATATTAGGTTGACTGTCAGGGAATAAACGACTACGCTCTTCTTCGTTAGGAAATGGATGCCCTGCCTCTTTGAATTTATTCTTAGCTCTCTCATGTTTCTCCCTTAATTCCTTGACCTTTTTCTCTAGCACAGCGTAGCGTGCCTTTCCTCCACCGTCGCCCGAATTACCTTCCTCACCAGTAGTATTATCTTTTATATCGCCTTCCTCACCATCATCATTATCATTTATCTCATCATCTACTGGCTTTTCATCTAGTTTCTTCTGATTAACGCCTTTTTGCTTTCTCTTATTCCCTGTTTTTGTTGTACCCGTCTTTTCTCCTGTTTTCTCTTTAGATGTTTGCTGGCTACAACCCATCAATATAACTAGCAATACCAGCAATACTCCATACAACCTCATATCATTCTCCTTTTTATTACTAACATTTTTAATCAACATTAACTAAATTTATACTAAACCTACTCTGTGCTACGAAGTCTTCCTAGTCCTACTATGTTTCTGTTCTACATCTTCCTGCTTTGCTTTTCATATGAATAATTAACATCTATATAAGCTCAACAATAAATCCCTAAGAATTTTATGTAAGTCTAGTCAATATGAGCTTTTAAAAAAGCACCAACTAAATATTCAACTTCGAACAAAATTCTTTAATATTTCTCCTACTCTTTTCCCAGTCATGATATGCATCTACAATTTCGTCTCGTCTAGCCTCTATAACCTTAATATAGAAATCGTTTCTTTTTTTATAGTTTTCTACTTCTTTGATTTGTGTTTTAATCAACCCTAATAAATCTGCCTTTTTCTTCATAAACTCATCTAAAAGTTCATTGGCCTTTTCAATATCCGCATCATTACCTCTCTTAAGCTTAGCCAGTTTTTCATCACTTAAATACTCATATAAAACTTTGCGGTTATATTCTCCAACTTCACCTATTCTATTTAAGAAGTGGTGATAAAACGAGGATGCTTCACTACTCCCATAGTTTAATTCCTCATGGTTTAATTTAGGAATTATTTTATCTAACTCTGTAAGAAAACCAGCGTCATATTCTAGGCCTGCATAAAAGTCATCCATCCTATCTGGGTACCTATGATTGCCTTGAGACCTTATATCTGGGTACTTATAACTGCCTTGAGACCTCATCAAGTTTACAATGTTAAAAAATGAATACTGCTTCGCCATAAATGCTCTTTCAGCCCTTTTAGACTCTTGACTGTTAGGAAATAAACGACTACGCTCTTCTTTGTTAGGAAATGGATGCCCTGCCTCTTTAAATTTATTCTTAGCTCTCTCATGTTCCTCCCTTAATTCCTTGACCTTTTTCTCTAACGTAGCGTAAAGTGTAGCTTCCCCGCCGTCACCCAAATTAGCTTCCTCACCAGTAGTATTATCTTTTGTCTCATCTGCCTTTCCTCCACCGTCGCCTGAATTACCTTCCTCACCAGTATTATTATCTTTTATCTCTCCTGCAACACCAGTATTATTATCACTTGTCTCATCATCTACTGGCTTTTCATCTAGTTTATTCTGCTTAATGCCTTTTTGCTTTCTCTTATTCCCTGTTTTTGTTGTACCCGTCTTTTTCCCGGCTTTCTCTTTAGATGCTTGCTGGCTACAACCCATCAATATAACTAACAATATCAACAATACTCTATATAACCTCATATCATTCTCCTTTTTATTACTAACATTTTTAATCAACATTAACTAAACTTACACTAAACCTACTCTGTGCTACGTAGTACTTCCTACTCCTCCATGTTTCTGCTCTACATCTTCCTACTTTGCTTTTCATATGAATAATTAACGTCTATATAAGCTTAACAATAAACCACCATGCCCTATTGTTATTAAATGTAAGTCTAGTCAATCTGAGCTTTTAAAAAAGCTCCAGCTAATTATTCAACTTCGAACAAAATTCTTCAATATTTTTCCTACTCTTTCGCAATTTATCATATGCATCTGTAATTTCGTCTACTCTAGGATTTATAAACTTCATATAGAAATCGTCTCTTTTTTTCTTGTTTTCTACTGCTTTAATTTGTGCTTTAATCAACTCTAATAAATATGCCTTTTTCTTCATAAACTCATCTAAAAGTTCATTGGCCTTTACAATATCCGCTTCACTACCACTCTTAAGCTTAGCCAGTTTTGCATCACTTAAATACTCATATAAAACTTCTCGGTTAAATTCTCCAACTTCACCTACTACAAATAAGAAGTGGTGATAAAACGAGAATGGTTCACTAGATTGACCCTTATGGTTTAATTTAGGAATCATTTTATCTACCTCTGTAAGAAGACCAGCGTCATATTCTAGGCCTGCATAAATGTCATCCACCTCATCTGGGTACTTATGACTGTTTTGAGACTTCATCAATTTTACAATGTTAAAAAATGAATACTCCTTCTCAATATATGCTCTTAAAGCCCTTTTAGACTCTTGAACGTTAGGGAATAAACGACTACGTTCTTCTTCGTTAGGAAATGGACGCTCTTCCTCTTTAAATTTATTCTTAGCTCTCTCTAGTTTCTCCCTTAATTCCTTGACCTTTTTCTCTAAAGTAGAGTAAAGTGTCTCTTCCTCGCCATCGCCCGAATTAGCTTCCTCACCAGTATCATTATCACTTATCTCCTCTTCCTCTCCACTATTATTATCACTTGTCTCATCATCTACTGGCTTTTCATCTAGTTTATTCTTCTTAATGCCCTTTTGCTTTCTCTTCTTCCCTGTTTTTGTTATCCCCGTCTTTTCTCCTGCTTTCTCTTTAGGTGCTTGCTGGCTACAACCCATCAATATAACTAGCAATATCAACAATACTCTATATATTTTCATATCATTCTCCTTTTTCTTACTAACATTTTTAATCAACATTAACTAAATTTATACTAAACCTACTTGTGCTACGTAGTCTTCCCTACTAGTCCTTTCTAACTATTTATCAATTGTCCTATTTCTTTCTCCATTTCAAAAAGGCTATCATATGATTTCTTAAACTCTGGGTCTTTTTCATCTGCTATCTTATCTAACTCAATTTCCATTAAGTCTCGTCTGTTCTTTTTCGCTGCTTCTGCAATTCGTGCTCTAATCTGCCCTATGCAATTTGACCTTGCCTTAATAAAATCATCTAAAAGTTTATTAACCGCCCGTATTTTTACTGAATCTTTACTTTTAATAAGCTTAGATAGGTTTTCGCCTGATAAATGCTTGTATAAAACATTGTATTTGAGTTCTGTTATTCTATATAACGCGAGCACGAAAGAATTGCAACTAGGGTCTTGTGTATAATTATGTAGTACTTTGTTCAATACTTCGTCTACCTGCTTTATATAAGCTACATCATATTCCAGACTTGCAAATACATAATCTACTCTATCCAAAGCAGCATACATTGTGTTATATTTGTAGAATTTATCTGCAAACTGTTTAAAATGCCCACTCGCAACGAAACCTTTCTTAGCTTTCTTAAGCTTTTCCCTTAATGACTTTACTTTCTTCCCTAAGGGAGAGGACAGTACTTTAGCATCTGTTATTTCGTCCTCATACTCATCTTCATCTTCATCGGTCTCATCATTATCTTTATTGGTCTTCTTGTTATCTTCATCGGTCTCATCGTTATCTTCATTGGTCTCATCATTATCTTCATCGGGCTTCTCGTTATCTTCGTCGTCCTCTACAGTCTTTTTATCTAGTTTATTCTTCTTAACGCCTTTTTGCTTTATCTTATTCTTCCCTGTTTTTGTTATCCCCGTCTTTTCTCCGGCTTTCTCTTTAGGTGCTTGCTGGCTACAACTCATCAATATAACTAGCAATATCAACAATACTCTATGCAACTTCATGTAATCCTCCTTTTTCTATTTTGACTAATTATCATTTACATTTATTTCAATTATAAATAGGTATTTTAAATTCATCTACTCTGTGTCATAAGAGCCATCTGCTCCTTTTTAATGATTAAACGAATTTATTTCTATGATTATTGAATTTAAAAATTATCAATATATTCTTTACTTTTTTACAAAATAAGATCATTCACACTACAAGTAACATAAATAATATTATTTATCTCCTCATGTAATGCTCCTTCAATATAATATCATTACCTTTTTATTTCTATATCAATTATATAGCAATTATCAAGTTAAACTTGATATCATTACATATTAAGTTTAACATAAACATTGCTAAAATTACTCTATAAAATAAGATATAAAAGATGCTCTTTTTACTGAGCTTTATTTAATCTTTCAACATCCTCTGAGATTTTTTTGAGCCTTTGAAGTATTCCTTGTAAATTTAAATTGCTGTTTGTCATCTTTTGCATCTCTTTATTAATAAATGCTTTAATTTGCTTTTTTACCTCTATTTCTGACAAGTTTGCTTTAATCTCTGCTAGGTAATCATTTACTTTCTTTTCAAGGTTAGCATAAAGAAACTCTTTTACTCTACGTTTGTCTTTTACTTCACCTTCTTCGTCGTCTTCTTCGTCTTCTTCCTCTTCTTCATCTTTCTCTATCTCGTCCTCGTAGACTTTCTCTATCACTGATTTACTTATTTCCTTTCCTGCCTCTTGGCTACAACTCATCAAAACTGCAAGTAACATAAAAAACACTATTACATATTTTCTCATGTAATCTCTCCTTTAATACATACTATGCATTATTTACTTATATATTAATTATCATGTTAGACTTAATACCATTATATATTAAGCCTAACATGATTTTCCAATTATAAATATATATATATAAAAAGAGAAGACCAGTACTCTGGCCTCCTTTATTTAACTATCTTTCTAATATTTTTTCTTATATTATCAAGATTCTTGTTTTCTTTATTAATATCTGAGTTTTTGTCTGTTATTTTAAGCAATTCTGCTCTCATCAATGCTTCATTATTCTTCTGAGCGCCTGCTCTTGACAACTGTTTTTGGATATTATTTATTAATTCTTCTCTCTTAGAAATAAATTCATTTAAAAGCTTTAGAGCTGTAGGAATAGCTGTTGCGTCTTGACTGTTCTTAAGTTTTGCTAGGCCTGCATCCTTAAAACTCTCATTTATCACCCCATTAGTTAAATTCCCAATGCTATTTAGCAACGTTACCAACAATCTGGCAATATACTTATTGTCACTCCCGCCTAAGTCAACTCTATTAAGTGGTAGCTTAACAAATATTTCTTCAAACTGTTTTATATCAAGAGCATCATACTTTAAAGATGAATATATATTATGCTGTACCTTTGGAGTACTATAATGCCCATACCTAATTGTAATACCCCCTATCTTACTGAGTCTGTCTACAAGAGCAGTAAATGAATGGCCTTGCGATACAAATGTACTCTTAGCATCATCAAGCTCGCTCTTAAATGACTTTACTCTTCTCTCTAGTTCAAGGTAAGGGTCTTGTTTTGGCTCTTCAGCCTTCTTTATTGAGTCAACACTATCCTGCTGTATTGAGTCTTGGACTGCATTTTTTTTATCTTCCTGCTCTTTTGTTTTATTTTCTGCATCATCTGTTGGTTTTACTTCTGGTGCTGGGGCACTTGTTGGCGCTGGGGAACTTGCTGGTGCTGGTGCGCTTGCCGGTACTGGTTCACTTGCTGGCACTGTTGCACTTGCTGGTTCTGGCGCCCTTGCTGGCTCTGGTGCATTTGCTGGTTCTGGTGCATTTGCTGGTTCTGGTGCATTTGCTGGTTCTGGTGCATTTGCTGGTTCTGGTGCACTTGTTGGAACTGCTACACTTGTTTCAGTTGTAGCTGTTGCTACACTTGCTCCACTCCCTGTATTTCCTTTATCTTTTACTACTTCTTCTTCTTTTTTTGCTTCACCTGCTGGGTTTGCTCCTGCTAATTTATCTTCTTTTTTTGTATCACCCGTTACACCTACTTCTGCTACTTTATCTTTTTCTTTTGTATCATCTGTTGGTTTTACTTCCGACTCTTCTTCCTTTGTTGTATCATCTGCTGTGTTTGATTCTTCTTTCCCTGCTTCATCTTTCTTTCCTGCGTTTGTTTCTGTTCCTACGCCTGTATTTATTCCGCTTTTTGCCTCTGTCTTTTTTTCTGTTTTAGAAAATCTCTTCCATCCAACAAGACTGACCCCTTCTTGACGACATCCCATTAACACAGTAAGTAAAATAAACAATATTATACTAATTCTTTTCATTAAATCTCCTTTTGATAATTAACAAATAGCAATTATATTATTATATATTAATTATTAAATTAGTATGATTTAATATCATAATGATAACAATTATATACTAATTTTATTTTGTAACGCCAATCTCTTTCTAAAAATGCTAATTTAACCTTTTAATTAACCTGGGGCTTTTATTGTCTTTACTCATGTATTACTTAAAAAGATTAAACTCTATATAAAATTAGAAAATATGTTTTAATTATTATTAACATTAAAAATGTAGTAAAAAATTTATGCATTTTATTTGAAATGAGATAAATTGCGTTAAATTAACAATTGTATGCTTAAATATGTTTATTTATATCTTTAAAATAAAAGCATATGCAGGAGAAGAATTATGAAAAAATTAATAACAATAACTTTAGTGCTACTATTATCAAGTTGTCACTTTGATAAAGAATTATCATCACTAGGTGGTAGCGGTGAAGATTTACAAGAAAAATTATTGCAAACAACAACAGACCTTTTAAATAATAAAGATGTTCTTAAACTAGCAGATGAAGCTTTGGATATATATAAAGATTATGTGGCACAGAACAATGATGAAGCGGGCAAGCAGCCTGAGGTGGGTAAACAGGAAGAGCCAAAACAGGAAGAAGAAGCCGTGGTGAAGCAGGATGAAGAGCAACCAAAAGCTGAAGAAGTGGCAGTGGGGCAAGAAGAAGAAGTGGCAAAACAGGATGAGCTAGATAAACAGGCTGAAGTGGCAGAAGAAAAGGCTAAGGCTGAGGCTACAAGAAAAGCTGAGGAAGAAAAGCAGGCTGAGCTAGCAAGACAAGCTAAAGAAGCAGCAGAAAAGGCTGAGGCTGAGGCTACAAGAAAAGCTAAAGAGGCAGCTGCAAAACAGGCTGAGAGAGAATTAATAGATGAAAAGCTATTATTTATTAAAGATTCTCTATTGAAAGGAGCACAACTATCAAGTTCTATAAACAGAGATAATGAACTTGTCGACTCAATTAATACTTTCTTTAAGAAGCTTAATGAGTCCCAAGAAAAAGACTTAGTTAATTATGAACACATAACAAAAATGTTTAATGTTTATAAAAATTTAAATAGCATCCAAAACAACGAAGGATTGAAAAATAACCTAGAAATGGGATACCCAACTAATTTAGCAGCACGCTTTTACTATATTCAATACAACGATGTTGACACTCAAATACAAACTATTACAACTTTCACCAAAGACTTCTGGGACAACACATTATTCAAACACATACAAGCAGCTAAAATTAATTTTAAAATCTAATTATTTAAATCACCTCATTTAAAACATAAAAAAGCAAGGTCATGTGGCCTTGCTTTTTCTTTTATTTGAACCACAACAACGGTATGACTAATAATTGGCAAGCATAAACATGTAATTAGCTTATTATAGTTAATACTGCGCTACTTTTATGCATACGGAGGGGATATTAATGAACAAAATTTTCATTCAAATAATAATACTTTTACTTTGCGTCATCTCTTGTAAGAGCACTTCCACAGAAGATAGCTCAGGTTACCACGGTGACAGTAAGGACAAGAAAGGTTACAACAAATGGTACTATGACAATTACAAGAAACATGGAATAAAAAGAGGAAGAAGTGGCGGACGGGGAAGAAGACGCTAGCCACAGCCTAACTACTATATTCCCTAGACTATAGGCAGTATAATAGTTATTTTCTTCTTTCTATCTTCTTTAGAGTAATGTTGATAATAACTAATTTTGAGCTAGCTTATGACAAACTTTTTAATTAAAACAGTATTTTTACTTTTTATGATGTCTTGTGGTCTGATTTCCGATTTTCATGAAAAATTAACGAAAACAACCAAAAAACCAGAATCAGAATTAAACAAAATCAAGGATGATACTAATTCTCTTACAACAAAAGCTCTTGATGATAAAACACAAGAATATGACTATGGAGGAGGTTACTACGGGGGTAGCAAGGACAAGAAAGCTTACAACAAGTGGTACTATGACAATTACAAGAAGCATGGGAAAAAAATAGGAGGAAGTGGCAGGCGAGGACGAAGACGATACTAAAAGCCTAGCTACTATATTCCCTATGCTAAATAGGTTGTAGTGTTCATTTTTCTCTTCCACGAGCCTACATAATCACTCAGATAAATTTTTACATTTATTTTATTAAATAAAACTATCAATTTAATGTAATAGGTATTAGAATAATGACATGGATTACTTAAGTGAAAAAATAGAATATTTACATGAAAATATGGATTCCTTGATAAAACTAATAATACAAGATATCAAAATCGATATAAACCTTACTATAAGGAACGGGGTCAGGAAAGCGGTGGAGCAAGGTATTGCTAGTGATGTCAATAAAGACATAAAAGAAAAAGTTAAGCAAGGGATGATGAAAGACATAAGAGAAAAGATACGAGAAAGTGTAATGCAAGATATAAAGCAAGAAATAAATCAAGAAATAAAAAGAGGCGTATTAGAAGCAGTAAAGGAAGAAATAAAAAGAGAAATATTACAGGAAATAAAGCCAGATATAAACGGAGAAATGAACAAGATAATTAATCATATGTTCTCAACATAGCATATTTGAATAAAGAACTTTATAAAAGACAAAATAACTAAATCACTTGACTAATATTTAGGCTTTATTTTAATGGATTCTAAATATTAGTCCCCCCAGACTTAAGAAACACCTGAAGTATTGCCCGTTACAAGAGTAGGGGTTCCTGTTGCATTAACATACATTATGCTACCCCCGCCATGCGTATGACTTTCAAATAATTTACCATTAATATATACTTTTCCTTTAAATGAAATGCTGTCCGCTTCAATGACTAAAGACTTAACAGAAACCTTAATGCTCTCGCCCTCAAGGCTTGCATTCTTAGCATCAAGTCCTAACTTGTCGCTTTTAATGCCCAGTTCCTTTGAAGATATATTAAATTTATCTATCTTAATGCTTGCACACTTAGGGTCTATGGCATTTAAGATATAAAAATAGTTTTTGTCAAAATAATTATTATCCGATTCATTGAAAATATTGATACTACTTTGAAGCAATATTACCTTATCGCCTTCTTTAAGAGAAAGCCTTAGGCTTGAAATATTACGAGTTGAGATACCCAAATCATCATATTCTTCAATTAAAACAACCCCTTCCTGAGTTTTAAAATCAAACTGTTTAATAACACCAATCCTGCAAATAAACACATTCTTGTGCAAATATTGCCTAGCATCCTCAAGTGCCAGAGAGTCATTGCTTAAACTGCCTAAACTTCTGCAAACATCATAATTTTTATTCATATACTACCTTACCTAGTTCATTAGATTCATCGTAAAGCTTTAATTTTAATGTGCAATCACCTATGTTGCTTAAATGAGCACTTGTCTCTTGTACAATAGCCTTTACAACTTCTCCATATCGATTTATAAACTTAACTCTGTCCCCTACCTTAATCTTGTCTGTGAAAAGAAGTGTGGCGTTCCAAAAATTAAAAGTAAACTGCCCCAATGCCCTTACTTCCTTTTGAGGAATAAATAAGAGTGCATAGTCTTGTAAATTCTTATAAGACCTCCCAACACCACCTAACGCATTAAAATTTATAAAAATAAACCTAGTATCAACCTCACTAGTCAAATCCCCAGAATCAACAAATATTGAATGAACATATTTACCCAAAAGCTTTTCTATAAACTCTTTAAAGGTTGATACATAAAAACTCTCATCTATTGTGCGCTCTCTGTCTTCTCTGCCAATATGAATAACGGCCTTGTCTTTAAATACTTCCCTTATTGCGTCTTCTAATGATTGACCATGAAAATTCTTAACAGGAAGTTTTTTATTTAAAAATGTATCTTTTGTTATAAGGTAAACATCATACTCACAAATAAAATCGCCATTTTCAAAATCAAAATCAATAGGTGCTCCCAAGTATCCAGCCATAATGAACTTATAGTCTATATTCGCTTCATAAGAAAACTTTCCGTAATATATCTTAACAACATCTCCAATTTTTAAAGACTTATTAAAATTCAAAGGCATATTAAACAACTGCAACCGTGCCTTTTTGCATTGCATCAAGCTTGAAGTTAAATATTCATTACTAATTAAAATATTAACAAGAGGAGCACCATCCTTTGTCTTTATTACAAGCTTAGGCCTAAGGCTAATGGCACCCCTGTTCACACTATAAAACTCTATTTTAAAGTTATATTGAAACAACAACATAAACAATTCCTTTATTAACTAGTGAATAAAACATGATTGTTGTCACAAGTTATTCAAAGTTATAAAGATCTTTTCTGTCAGCTAGTCTAGTACTACCATCAAGGCTCATACTGCCAGCAGGTCTCATACTTCCAGCTGGTCTCACACTTCTAGCTGGTCTCATACTTCCAGCTGGTCTCACACTTCTAGCTGGTCTCATACTTCTAGCTGGTCTCATACTTCTAGCTGGTCTCGCACTTCCAGCAGGTCTCGCACTTCCACTGGGTCTCATACTTCCACTAGGTCTCGCACTTCCAGCAGGTCTCGCACTTCCACTGGGTCTCATACTTCCACTAGGTCTCGCACTTCCAGCAGGTCTCACACTTCCAGCTAGTCTCGCACTTCCAACAGGTCTCGCACTTCCAACAGGTCTCACACTTCCAACAGGTCTCGCACTTCCATTAACTGGTCTCACATTTCCATCAACAGGTTTCACATTTCCATCAACAGGTTTCACATTTCCATCAACTGGTCTCACATTTCCATCAACTGGTCTCATATTTCCATTGGCTGGTCTCACATTTCCATCAACTGGTCTTACATTTCCATTAGCTGGTCTTGCATTTCCATTAGCTGGTCTCACATTTCCATTAGCTGGTCTCATATTTCCATTAGCTGGTCTCATATTTCCATTAGCTGGTCTCATATTTCCATTAGCTGGTCTTGCTTTAACTGAATTGTCGTGTGGGGAATCTAACTTTATACCAAGCCTACGCGTAATATAATCTTCTAAAAACTCAATCTCTCGCATCTGTATGCTAATAAATAATTTGGTATAATCGGGATTTTCAATCAAGTTCTTATTACTAAAATTAAAAAGCCTATGCTTATCTTTTCCAAGACGCCTTTCCATAGGAATTTCTATGATATCTTGAATTCTGTGGTCAACTTCCAAGAAAATATCATCATCACTATGATTGTTACCTTTCCTTAAAAACTCAGTCTCTACTTTTAAAAAAAAATCATCTCTTATTAAATTTAAAAGAGCATCATAATAGTTCTCAAATTCTGTTATTCTTTTTAAAATTCGGTCAGCCTTAAGATGCCTAATTGAATCAGTGGCCTTAATTAGCATTCCTTCCCTGTATTCATAGCTTAAATCATATGCATCCTCAATATCTTGTTCAAAATTCCAATTATTGAAATTAAAAGGCCTTGAGGGTACCTTAGCTGTAAGATTTAAACTTAACAACAATAAAAATAATATATAAATAACCTTAACCATAAATATTCTCCTAAACCTATTTTAACCTTTATAGCTTGAAAAATTAAAAGTTTTGACTATTTTAATTTGCAAGCTAATGTCCAATTCATCAATGAATGGAGTACTTTTCATTTTTAAGGAATTAATAATAGCCGTCTCATAAAATCCTATAGAAGGGCCATAAATGGTATAATAAACGCCCGCCTTAAATCTTTCTCTAAACTGCATCTTTACAAAATTAGAATTAAACTCCAATGCGCTGTTTGCAAAAGGGGTTACTCTTAAATTGTCAAGCAAAACCTTTTCATAAAGAGATGAGAGTACTGCGTTATTTAGCGTAATTACTTCAGGATTTGCGGTAACATTATAATTTACAAATTCAGAATGCCTGTTTGCAATATTAATAACTGCCCTCTGGCTACTAATGCTACTTAAATGCTCTTCTACAGACCCTTTTTTTGGGAATACAAAAAAAACTTGAGGAAGATATGCTAAACCTTTAAAATCAGGGCGTGGAAAAAGCGCAATAAAGTTAGATGCACTTGAAAGACTTAAAACTTGACTCACAATTTCCCGAATAAGTAGTGTTGTTTTCTCTAGTATACTAAACATATAAGCTCCTAAGGCATGCGAGAGAACTCACTGCCCTTCTTATACTCACTCATGTTGCTGTTAAAGTGGTTTGATTGCATACCTATCTTAAATGAATCTGCTAAGGTATTAATGGCATTTTCCATATTGAAAAAAGCATCGCTTAAGGGCTCTGCAATATTTTTTGTAAAGTCTAGGTTACGCATATAACTTAAAAGTTCTCTAATCTGCTCGTTAACCAACTGCATGTCTTCTTTATACCCCAATGGACTTGCGATAACACTAGAATTTAAACCTTGACTTGAATCTAGGCTACCAAAACTTGTAAGTGCACTATTAAGTCTACTTTTCACCAAATCGCCACTTGAGCATGCATCATTTGCAAAGTTGATACTAAAATTATCACCCAAACCATAAGAGCCACATTTATTGTGTTCTCTATTATTAACAATCGAAGACAAACGACTATTATCACCTTTAAATAAATCATATATAACAGACACAGCCTCATCATTATCCTGCAAGTGCTCGCTCGTCTTTAAATAACTTGCAAGTTTAACCGCATCAAACAGTGTCCCACCATTATTACCAGGCAGAGCACTAGATAGCAGAGATTTAAACCCACAGGTCTTTAAAATAAAATCATTCATGTCTACTTGAGTTTCAAACTTACCCGTGTCCGTAAGCATGTCTTTTATTTCTTTATTTTCAAAATTACTATAAGTAATATCTCTAATGCCCACTCGATTAGTGGGTTGTCTTAATTCTATGTTTAATTTTTGCTTACTAGTATCGCTAACATCATCAACTAGTTTATGCCAATTAAATTCTTTAAGATTTTTGTTTGTGCCTAATTTAAATTTATCTTGAGCGTTTGTAGAAGAAAGAGGAGAATCTAGCCTGTCTTTTAAATCATATTCACTGTTTTCTCTATTTAAATTAGCAATAGGAATACCAATGTGATTACCAGAAACACTTCCTAAAGCAAAATCTAGGGTATTTCCCGTCCCTCTAGGAACTAAATTTGCTAAACGAATTAAGCTTGATAAAAGATTTTGACTCAAATTGCTAGGTAAAGTTTCCCTATCGTCACTAGAATTGCCTTCCTGACTCTCTAGTCTACTCTCTAGTCTTAAGGAATCAAACAAATCCTGCAAAGAACTTGAACCACTAATTTCTGTTTCTAGTCCTAAAGCATTAATACAAGGCAAGCCACTCTTTAAACTAGCATTGACTTCTTTAAATAAATTTTCCTGTGTATCTAAACACAAGAGAACAGATTCAATCTGTTCTCTTAAGTGTTCATAATTTGTCATTTTTAAGCCAATATGGTTAAAAAACCCACTGGTTAATAAAGGAGTGTTGGGTGCAAACAAATCCTTCTCTAGTTCCCCGACAAAAGATTTATTTCCACACTGTTTCAATAAATTATATCTCATAAAATTTCCTATACCTTATTTAGCAAAATTTTTCATAAATTTCTTTCTTAAGCTTTAAATTAGCAATTTTATTGATTTCTACAAGCTCCCTGTATTTAAATTGTCTAACCTCATCATAAGTACAAACGCCCATTAACACAGGAAAATAATACTTACAAGACTCACTCCTTAAGTATTTCAAATATGAAAAATAATCATTTAAAGTAGCATTATGATTCATGCATTGCACCTTTTTTAAATTTTTTTTAAATTAATACAAATAGAATAGTTACAAAGAAACTAAGCTCTCATAATTCCACTTGTCATCAATATGAGAATACTTAATAAAATTTCCATTAGCGTCTTGATGACTCTCAACATAAACCAAACTAGGTTCTCTAAGCCCTTCAACTTTTTCTAGTAAAGAATACTGGACAGCAAAAAGAATTGTGGGAAGAGCATATTTATACAAAAATGAATGCCTTCTATTGGCGTTAATAATCTCGTAAAATTCATCAAAAAAGGCAGGAGATATCATTAAAGTACTTATTTTCTTAAGAACAGACAGGTTATTAAGCTCACGCCTTAGGGTTTCCTGATTAACATCAAATCCCAAAATAGAATCCCATTCATACATGGGTATGTCTCTTAATACATATTCATAAGTCTTGTGTTTATCTAAAATTTTTAACTTGTAACGCACCTAACTCCTCTCAACTTCACAATTAATCGCATGTATTACAAATTTAACGGTCTCATTATCATTTGCATAACTCCTACTTGGCACTTCGGCAAAAAATGCACTATTAGATACAACCTTAAGCCCTATTTGGTCATTGAATACCAATGGTTTAAGTTTTTCTAATTTTGAAGAGTTAGAGTAAAATTGCTCATTACTAAGTTTAGTTAAAACCTTATAGTCAAATGAGCCCTTAGTAACCTCTAAATTGAATATATGCGTAACCGTACGCGGATCCCTGAAACTAGGAATTGGAACATTTCTGTCCTCCGTGCTTGCGGTAGCCATGGTAGAAGGAGAAGTTGAATATTGTATCTTCCCTCTATCTATTAGAACACCTGCAAAGCTAAAAAATACTAAATCTAGTGAATAGTATTCCTTCATTAAACAGCCTCCTTTTTTAAATAATCATTAATATCATCACTACTTATGTTTAAAATGACACTTTTAAAACTGTCATTATATTTAACACGAATTGATAAATCTAGCGCCAATCCACTACTTGCCTTAAGCTCAAGTTTAATGTCGGAAAAAGACACAATAAGACCTGCGTCCCTGAATCCTTTAAATAAACACTCAAGGCCTGCCGTGTATGCATTGTTGCCTTCTTTAACTTTTAACTGGCTAAGTTTGCTGTTTTGTCTATTGTTACGGCTCCAAATACGAATAAGCTCACGAGTGGCTTCCGTTTTTAAGAGATGGTATGTAAAGGCCTCGTCAATTGGATTGCCGGCAACATCCACCCCTTCCTTGAATGCCAAAACACCATCCCTTCCCGTTTCATTAAGTAGAGAATAAAAATTAATATTGTTTTTTCTCAAAGAACTAATTAAAGTTGCATCATAAATTGGATTTGCTTTTAATGTAATCCCATAAGGATTTACAGAGTGAAAAATGGATGCTTGATGCAAATACTTGGACACAAACTTAAGATGTAGATGCTCATTATCACCCACATAAACAAGAATAACGCCATCAAGTTCGCTAGCATTCTTATCCTTTAACTCCTTGGGCAAATCCTTGCTCTTAGTTGACAGTACCATAAATTTAGATAAACCCTCTAGCGCCTCAAAGTCACTCTTTAAAGCATCGTCCGCTACCTCATCTACAAATACCACAAAGGTGTGTACATGCTCCCTTAAGTATTTAGCTACTTCTTTAATATCTTTATAGATATAAAAATCAACAGACTTAAGGCCTTCTGATGCAAATAGGGCAGAAAAACTCTTCGCTAAAAGAGTTCGCTGTGTCTCGGCCGTCTTCTTTCGAGACTCATCACTGCTAATTTCCTGCCTTAGCTTTAAAGACGCTATACTGTCTTTAAAGCCTGAAACATTTAAAACAAAATGCCCTTCACTTAAACAATCGCTCTTGTAAATAAGTAAAGGATTATAGTATCCAACATCATTTAGCTTAACTTTATTTTCAATTAAATTAACATTAATTGTATCTTGTGGCATATATTCTCCTTTTTTAAATCTAATTTTTAATTTCTAGTATTAATTTTTAGTCTCAATAGCCTGTATATTTGCCCTGTAAGCTTGACTTAACCCCAAAACTGCTCTGTTCCCACTCCCTGTAACCCTTACAAACCCATTATTATTTAAATTACTTGTTGCATTTATGTAATAATTTAAAGATAAGCTATATGAACTCTTAAGTTTTTTCCTAAACTCAAATTTATGAGAACTTGCATGCAAAAAGTCTAAAAAGTGTTCATAAATGCCGTGCAAATTGCAATAAATCTCTAGTTCACTCAAATCCCTAACAAATCCCATAAAATGCAGAGTAAAATTTAAACCAAACTCATTAACATTCTCATAAAACCCGCCACTTCTTAACTCGCGCGGGTCAAGACCCTCATACCCTTCTGGTTTAATAACAAGTAAATCGGGGTGATTTTCTTGTAAATCACTTAAATAAAGATTACTACGTAGGTTTAGAAGCTCTACTTCTAAAGAATGCTTCTTTAAATACTCCTTAAAGTTAAGGAGTATTTTTATTAAGAATTCCTGAGATTCATATAAACCTAGTAACATACATTTTCCTACTAACAACTGCCTATACGCAATTAAAGCCCCTGAAGAATCAACATGGTATATCCAATTTCATTTTGAGCAAACCCACTTATGCTAACAATTTCCAAAAAACTTTTATCAACCAAAACCTGTTCTTCCGGTCTAAAATCAAGATAGTCTAGTGTATAAACTTTAGCGAAAAATTCATTAGCAATAATTTTTGTATCAAAAAGGTCAATTTTCTCTTCTTTTGTAAGTGGTAAAAAAACACCACTAAATTTAGTAAAGTTCTTTCTACTAATTTTCTTCTCATAGGAAGCATTTTCCTCATTTTTAACTAACGTCTTTTTAAATAAAAACATAGGTTGTGCATATCTTTTAATACTATTTTTTATAGATAAATTTACTTTCTCAAGCGCACCACTCATCATACAACTCCTATCAATGCTTTATTTTTGTACCCACTAATCTCATTCAAGAGGCTTTTAAACGCAATACAAAAATCTTTGCTTAAAGCCTCTTCTCTTAGAACACAATCCGAATACTCTACAGCTATCTCATTAAATTTCTCTGACTTCACTTTACTAAAGTCAAAATGTACAAGCCTACCTCTCTTCTTAAGTTCACACCCTAGAAAATAATAAATAAGTAAAAACACCTTGCTTTCATTTAAGTCACCTACGCCTATGCCCCTGCTAAGTAAAACATCCTCAAGCAACTTCAAATACATATTAAATTCATCAATACTAAGCTCCTCTGCCTTAAGCATAAGCAAGCTTAATACTCGAGAATATGTTTCTCCTACCAAGTCCAGAAAACCTCTACAGTTCATCATCAATTCCAAGTTACTTTAAGCCTAAGAATCGAATTCTCACTTGCAAGAATACTACCAATAGAAAAATCTAGGAAACTAGTTCTGAAATTACTACTTGATATTTGTGTATATGCATTAAGCACAATCGGATGCCCATCTTTTAACAAAACAAGCTTAGGGCTTCTTGGATAAATTAACATCTCGTCGTCTAGTAAATTTGTAGTTTCAAGCTCAATATCGGCATCATTATTGATTGCTCTTAAAGAGTCAAATAACATATCCTTATATGAATAATTATTATTAGGCAATCTCTCAAGTAACAGTCCTTTAATCCTAGGGGTAGTTAAAACCTTAAAAGGAACACTTCTGTTATCTTCTAAATTAATCTCTCCAATAACAGCATTGCAAGCCTTAACCAAATCCACAGCCGACCCTATCTTTACTGTTTTATCTATTTGCCCTGGAAGATTAAGTAGTCCATACATAGTCTCTCGATTAGATTCATCAACAAGAAGAGTCCTCTTCTTCTCGTCACCTGAAAAGCACAATCCACCCCTTAAGTAATGAGCACTTACCAGTTTATGTATTTCAGCAATTGAATACTTAAGCCCTTCACTCATATTAATATTACTTACAGCCTGTATATCTAACTTCCCATCGGGGGCATAATATGTAAATGCATATTGGAACGGTAAATAGTTTAGTGAAACTACCTGTCTTTTAAACTTAATAGTAGCAACAGTACTAAAATCATTAACCTTAAGTGTTGGAAGGCCTGTTAAATTTGAATGCCACTTTACTACTCTCTCACTTGCAAGTGATACATCACTAATCTCTATTTGCTCATTATCGAAAAAATGATAATATTCCGGTATTGGTCTTTCTACAGATAAAGACTCTCTTACGGTGTTTATAAATTCTTCATTATTAAATAGACTTTCACTCAATTTTTTAATTCTCCTTTTTTAACTAGCTTTCTTAATAGGCTTGCTTATAAGCATAACCCTTGCACCATAACACCCAACTTTATCTTTAAACTGTAAAGCATCGCTTAAAGCTATTGCGTGCATGTAGGTATTTTTATTATCAACCCTCTTAAGAACTCCCAACTCATCAAAAACTAACCTATCTCCAGCTTTAACATCATCACTAGCAAGTAAAACGCACTCAAAACTACTAGCAATAGATACAACTGTAGCAGTCCGGCTAAACTCATCATAGTCTATGCAAACCCCATAAAGATCACCCTCACCACCGCGTGCAACTCTAGCATCAAGTCCATCATCAACAACAAGCTTGACTCCACTTTTATAACAAAAATCAACAGCTTGGTAATTTTCAAACTTATCCGCCACACAGGATTTAAGTCCACCTTTATGTGCAAAATATAAGTCACGAGACCCAAATTTATCTGGCTTATCAAAAACAGATGGGTATGTGTTACAACTCACACTCTTAAGTTTTTCTAAAACTAATGTTTGCTTGTTTTGTTTAAGAGACGCAAGTTCACTCTCTAACTTACTCTTTTCTTGCTGTAATTTAGTTAAATTTGCCTCTAGGTTATTTTTGTCCTGCATAAAATATTCTCCTTAAAACTATTTTTAAAATTAAAAAATTTTAAATTAAAATAAACTAAGACTTAGCGCTATAAAATTCACGCTTAATTTGTCCCCACTCATTAAGCATAGCCTGCCTTAAGTCCTTATAATTCTTTATCTCAACTTCCCTGTCTCGTAAGTTTAACTCCCCCCTTAAGCTCGCCTTACCAAAAGACATCAAGCCGTATGAATTATTACTGTTCCTACGAGCATCAATATTTACATTAGCAAGTCTTGTAAGCATATCCTTAGTCTTAAAGCTTACATTAGCAATATCAAGAGTACCCGCAATCGCTAATATTTGATTATTATCAACATATTTCCTTACAAGTTCAATAGATTGCATGTCTATCACCTCAACCAATGAATGCCCTGCATTTAAAAGCGCCTGCGTGTTGTATCCCGAGCTTAAATTGTCATCTGCAAGTCTAGTTATCCAAACAGCTCTACTAAATAATTCATCACCCGTAGGTACACTACTCTCAAGCTCATCACTAACCTCACCCAAAGGGTCAGTCTTTACCATCTCTTCCAATTCCTTCACCAAACCTCCTTAAAATGAAAAATTTAATTTACTCTTCAAAGCCACAACTTCATCATCACTTAAAGAATTTTGCCTTACAATCTCTAAATACTTAGAACATGCATCTAACATCTTTAAGTCTCTCTCTAATCTCTGCTCATCACTTAATACCAACAAGTCATTAAATCTCATGTTCAGCCTGTAGTACTTATTGAGCTTAAGATTAACCGCAAGTCCAGCCGATTCTTGTACAGTGCACAAAAAATCAATATAGTTAGTTCGGTCTCCCTTGCCATCACTCCCTAACCCCTTGACTTGTTCATTAAAGCTTCTAGTCAATGGTTCCTTAGTATCAGCACCAATTTTTGCTTTAACCAAATCAAATGCATCCTTTAAAAAAGCAAGGTCATATTTTATTACTTCTAAATTTGCATTCTCATCCGCACTGTAAAATATTCCATCATTACTCAAACCTCCCTTAAGCTTTTCAAAAACACGCCCAAGTCCAGATTCAATCCCATCAACATCACGAAGCTCATTCTGTTTAGTACCACTAAAAAATGTAGCAAATAATCCCCCACTCTTACCAATCCTATTAACCTGAGACCTAGCATCATGCAAAGCTTCCATAAGTCCAACAAGCTGTTCATCCTTATAAAACAAAAAATTATACTGCTCAATTCTCTTCTCTATCTCTATATATATCTGTTCCAACAGGCAAATATCTAAAAGTAAACTTTCTGTATAAACGGGTGCATGAGCTTTTAAAATGTAATCAAAGTTTTCATATATTATGACTCTGCTCTTGTGTATCAAAATGCCAACACCATCATCCCGCAAGTATTCAACAAAATCACTATCACGGTTATCCCGCAGTCGCCCATAGTCTAAATATTTAAACCCAACAGGAACCTCATCATTAACACCCCTACTTAAATCCTCATCTAAAGACTTAGGTTTAACCAAAATATACCCAGCCCCATTAAACCGATAACTTATCATAGCCTCAAGAAGAGCTTCTCTCAGTTCTAATTCTAAAGAGCGTAAATCAAAATCAAATCCAGTGCTTAGGAATTCTAACTTAATACCAGGACGTAAGGCATCCTCTGCTGTTGTTTCTATATAATTTCTAAAAAATACCGAATACCTATAAAGCTCCAAAGGATTTATCTTCTCCCTAGAACCTAAAATATTTACAAATCTATTTACATCTTTTTTAAATATCACATTATAAATATACCAAAAAAATCTTATTTTGTATACATTTTAACTTAATATCTTTTATTAAATTAATATGTTATTAAATAATTCTTATTCCTGATGGGCATCTTTTTGGGATATCTTTGTCTCTTTGATGCACACAAGCAAGAGCTCATGAGTAGAAACATCTATTCATGAACTCTTATGAGAAGAATGTAGAATAAAATAACATAAGGCAATAAGCGTCCTTGCTTACCGCTCATGGCATTTAAAAATATTTTCGGGGTCTGCCTCTCCCTCTAGGAATTATTGAAACTAATATCATTACTAAAAGAAAATAGCTAACCTTAATGAACAATATAAAAAATAGCTTAATAAGCTTCATGTGTAATATTAAAATGAATTTAATAATTTTCATGGACACAATTAAGGCAAATTTTATGGTTCTTATGCAGATAAGAAGAGTAGACTTACTAATTCTTTTGAGCAACTCCTTACTCTTCAAAAAGAAAACCTCTTATTTCAAAAATGTGAAACATTTTTTCCCTCTCCGATTTTAAATATATCTCAATATTGAAGATATTAAAGTTTTTTAAAAACAATAATTGAATTTTTATAGGTTGGTTTGAAATACTATTTTTAAATCCTTTTCTTAATTCCCCACATCAAGAACCATTAGCATCGCAAGTGCTAACTACATTTGTTTTAACGTTGTCTAAAGTAGCACTGTCACCATCAAAATAAGCTTTTATAAGTGTTTTAAAAGTATCCTGGGGAGAACTTTGTCCTTCTTGAACATGATTTTTACTTGCACAGCTATCCAATTGTTTTTGTATGTGTTCAAGAGCTTCTATGACCTTTGACTCTTCTAAACCCAAAAGCTTATTAAGTTTAGCCTCATCTCCTAAAGCCTCTTTAAGAAAATTTAAGCCCTTCTTTTGTTTATCATTTAACTTCTCTCTTAAAGTCTCTTCTGCTGTTTTCTTTACTTCATCTTTTCCTTCTCCCTCTTCGATTACCCCATCACCAATCTTAGCCTTAAGGCCTTCACTTTTATTCTCAACTTCACCATTGTATTGCTTACAACCAACCACTAATAGTAGTAAAAATACTACAACATATTTCACTCTTCCCATCATTAACCTCCTTCATTTACACTCTCATTCTCTTTAATTTATTTGCTTAGTTACTTAACTACCAGAACCATTAGCATCGCAAGTACTCTCTGCTTGACTTTTAAAGCTGTCTAAATCAGTATTACCATTTTCAAAATAACCTTTTACAAGGGCTTTAAAAGTTTCTTTACCATTGCTGGCATTATCCCCCGTACAACTTCCCAATTGCTTTTGTATATGTTCAAGTGCTGTTTTCACCTTTCCTTCTTCTAATCTCAAAAGATTATTAAGTTTACCCTCATCTCCTAAAGCTTCTTTAAGAAAATCTAAGCCCTTCTTTTGTTTCTCATTTAACTTCTCTCTTAAAGTCTCTTCTGGTGTCTTATTTGTCTCTACCTTTTCTCCTAATCCCTCTTCTACACTTTTATTCTTAATACTTTTCTCATTCTTCTCAACAACTTCTTCATCATATTGCTTGCAGCTCATCAACAGTAGTAAAAATACTACAACATATTTCATTCTTTTCATCATTAGTCTCCAACATTTAAATTCTCATTATCTTTTAATCTACCTGCTTACTTATTATTTACTCACCATCAGAACCACTAGAATCGCAAGTACTAACTACGCTTGTCTTAAAACTATCTAAATCAGTGCTACCACCTTCATAATAACCTTTTACAGATTGTTTAAAGCTTTCTCGCCCACCTGCTTTATCTACCGTACAACTCTCCAATTGTTTATGTATGTGTTCAAGAGCTGCTTTTACCTTCCCTTCATCCATTCCCAAAAGATTATTAAGTTTCCCTTCATCTCCTAAAGCCTCTTTAAGAAAATCTAAGCCCACTTTCTGTTTCTCATTTAATTTCTCCCTTAACGCCTCTTCTGGCGTTTGCTTTGTCTCTACCTTTTCTCCTAATCCCTCTTCTACACTTGTATTCTTAAGACTTTTCTCATTCTTCTCAACAACTTCTTCATCGTATTGCTTACAACTCACTATTAGCAGTAAAAACAATACAACATACTCTACTCTTCCCATCATTAACCTCCTTCATTTTCTTCTATTGACTGCTTATTTAACTTAACCACCAACTTCACCAGCATCGCAATTACTCTCTGTTTTTATAAGTTGTTCCAGATTAGTATCGTTCCCTCCCAAAGAAGCTTTTACATGTGCTTTAAATTCGTTTTTTTGCCCTTGATTTTTATCTTTGCATTTTTCCAACTGCTTATGTATGTTCTCTAACGCCTTTATAACATTTGCTCCATCTAATCCCAAAAGTTTATTTAATTTCCCTTCATCCCCTAAAGCCTCTTTAAGAAAATCCAAACTCGCCTTCTGTTCATCACTTAACTTCTCTCTTAAAGCCTCTTCCACTGTTTTCTTGTCTTCCTCTTTTCCTTCTTCGCTTACTTCACTTACACTCTTATCTTGACGATTATTTTCACCCTTTTTAGAAATTTCTTCATCGTATTGCTTGCAACTCACTATTAGTATTAAAAGCACTACAAAATACTTCACCCTTCCCATCATTAACCTCCTTCATTTACGTTCTAATTCTCTTTACTACATTTTCAACTTGCCCCATCAAGAAGTGCTACAAGTAGTAACTGCTTCTGTAAGCTGATTTAAGTTGGTACCCTCTGCTCCCAAAGCTCCTTTTACAACTTCTTTAAAAGTTTCTTTCCCCTCACTCGCATTATCTCCCTTACAGCTATCCAATTGTTGTTGTATGTGCTCTAACGCCCCTTTAACCTTTCCTTCACCTAACCCCAAAAGTTTATTAAGTTCAGCTTCATCTCCTAAAGCTTCTTTAAGAAAATCTAAGCCCTTCTTCTGGTTCTCACTTAACTTTTCTCTTAAACTCTCCTCTGGCGTTTTCTTGACTTCCTCTTTCCCTTCTTCGCTTACTTCACTTTCACTTTTATCTTTAAGGCTTTTTTCCTCTTTCTCAATAACATCACTGTATTGCTTGCAACTAACTAGCAGCAGTAAAAACACTACAAAATACTTAATTCTTCCCATCATTAATCTCCTTCACTTACACTATCATCCTCTTTTATTTATTCGCCTATTTACTTAACCACCACCATTAGCATCGCAACCACTAACTGCTTGATTTTTAAAACTATTTAAATCAATGCTAGAACCCAAAGCTCCTTCTACAACTTTTTTAAAAGTTTCTTTTCCACTACTGACATTTTCCCCCGTACAACTTTCCAATTCTTGTTGTATATGATCGAGTGCTCCTTTTACCTTCCCTTCATCCATTCCCAAAAGCTTATTAAATTTACCCTCGTCATTTAAAGCCTCTTTAAGAAAATCCAAACTCGCCTTCTGTGTATCACTTAACTTCTCTCTTAAAGCCTCTTCTACTGTCTTCTTGACTTCCTCTTGCCCCTCTTCGCTTACTTCACTTTCACTTTTATCTTGAGGATTATCTTTACCCTTATCGCCAATTTCTTCACTGTATTGCTTACAACTCACTAATAGCAGTAAAAACACTACAATATATTTCATTCTTCCCATCATTAATCTCCAACACTTAAACATTTAGTACAAAAATATGTGCAAACAAGTATATCTCAACATTTAAAAAAATAAGTTTAAAATAAGTTTATAAAACAGAATTACTTTACAGATTATTTTATTAATTTAGCTAAAGACTAGTTCAAGCTATAAGAGACCTTGATTAACAATTATTAACAAATTACTAATAAAGGAACGCCCTCACTAATTTAGGCATTCCTTTATAAATTTTATTTAATTCTTGACGATTTTATTAAATTCAACTAAAAATCATATTCTTTTAAGATATTAGACATCTCAACTACATATTCCGAATCATCATGAGCTATTAAAGTAATCTTAAGCTTATCTTTTTGTTTAAGTTTATCAACAAACTCACGTCTAAGATAAACAACTAAATTATTTCGTACCTCTACTGGGAAAAGTAAACCCAAAAGCTTTTTATTATTTTCAACAGGTTCTATATGAAAATCCTTAATGCGTGCAAGCTGCACACTAGGCTCTGTTATATCAAACATTGACATTTCTGCCTCTACGCCATCAAAAATAACATTTTTAAAATTAAGCATTCTCTTCTCACCAAGTATTGTAAACTTAAAATGATAATAAGGAAAAGATTCATCTAGCGCCTTTCTATAAGACTCCTCGCTACTTAAATACCCCTCACTATCCTTCTTTAAGATTTCCCTCTGGAAAAGGACGCTTCTTATTCTACTATCATCCCCAAATTTTTGTTCATAAGTCTTAGAGCAAACATACTCACCACAAGATTCCAAAACACCTGCTGATAGCAAAGACAAACTTGACGCACAAAGTAACAACATACGAAAAATTATTGAAACAAATCTCATAAACACACCTCACTAACTAACATTACTAGAAAATCCATCAGGATTTACAAGTTCAACAGATTCAATAAAACTAATCAAATTTTTTGGACTAACCTTAAAGGAATAATTTTTCTCTACACCACTTCCTTTATTAACGGCAACAATAGAAAAAAATAAATCTTTCTCACCAGCCTTACTTGCCATCTCTTTCCATCCCCCCATGCAACGCTCCAAGTCAACGCCAACACTCACTGCCCATAATTCATCAAGCTTATATACTGTCATATCAGAATCAGGTAAAATACAAACTTCACTTCCATTAAATCTTATATCCTTGACTAAAAGCTCATCGCCCTTAAATTGTGCTTCTATGCTAGAATATTCTGCAAAAAGATCATATTTTAATGAAAAAGAATCGTAATCATTCTCCAAATTCAAGTTAACCGAGCCTGCATAACCACTATTGCTAGCATATTCAATTACAACCTTTTCTATTTCCTTATGTGAACTTTTACAAGATATAAACAAACTTGACACAAATAACGAGATTAACAAAATATTTCCTATTCTCATAAATTAAGTACCTCCTAAATATCATCAATATTTTTTAACTTATACTTAATAATTATTAATCTTTAATAACACTATCAATTTTTCGAATAGCAAGCTCCCCTGTAGCTCTAATTGACATATGAATTATGTTCATCAAAGCCTTATCTGCCGATAAAGTTGCCTTTAAAACCTCAAGCACAACTCTTAAAATCTTAGCCCTTTCTGCATCCCCAGTCTCTCTAATTTCCTCCTCAGCATCCTCTATAAGTTCAAGTTCATTATATGTATGGCTCAACCCTTGGTTAATTCGTCTTTCAATATCATCCATAGTATGAAAATCCATCCTAATCCAATAAAATAAGTCTAATATATTATCTGCAACCTGAATCACAAGTGAAGAATCAATTTCTTGTGCAAACTTATCTCTTACAAGTAAAAGATGTTTATTGAGCTTAGAAGTAACAGAAGCAACAATTTCAACCTTCTCCTTTATTCTATCATTCTCATATCTAACTTCTCTTAAAGACGGCGTAACATAAATCTTGTCTAGCTTAGTCATAACAGTGGACACAGTATCCAATGCAATCTTCTCTAGTCTCCTAGCCACATTAACATCTTCACTCATACTTAAGTAATTAGAAATTTCTTCCCTATCCATCACACTCATCTTTAATACAACTAATTTTATTCGAAATAACACTTTTATATTATTTCGAATAAAAAATCAATCCTGATTATACAATAATAAACTATAATATAATTTAAATTTTTAACCAAATAAATATTGTCTATTCATTATATTATCTATTCTTGAAAATTGCTAGAACACAATACTTTAACTCTTTAATTAAGGGCACAACAATACTCTTAACAGGTGATGCGGTTTTTTAGCTAGATAGCTAGATATAGTCTGAAAGTTTTAGGCCAAAAAATTAACCCTAAAACTTTCACAAAGCTTTAGGGTTAACTGCATAAATTATTATTCTTTTACTTAATATTTAATTATTCTTCAAGGCCTGCTTCAAGGCATCTTTCAAAATATCAAATGGACCATCAGAATCTTCAGAGAATACTTTCTTAAGGTCTTCAAAAACCTTATCATGTCCCCGTTTTTGTCCCTTCTTGTCAGTCATAACATCATTAAGATCATCATCAAAAACCTCTGCTAATGTTCCGAAAAATGCCTTTATGCTACTACTTCCACTCTCCAAGTCCAAATCATCTCCAGTCCCAGTAACAAACTTAACTAAAGCATCTACTTGCTCATCTGTCTTAATGTCGTCAGCAGTCTTAATTCCAGCCTTAATAATACCCGCATCACTCTGTCCTTTTGCAATTATTTCTTTAATTTCTGTGGAACTAGAAGCACTGTCTTTAATTAAGCTAAACACCTTATCCATAGACTCCTCTAATTGCTTCCTCTTGGAATAATCAGAATCGTTTTCTTCTAGCCATTTAAAGAATTCTTCCTGTCTAGTCTTAGTTGGACTACTACTTTCATAGAGAACATTACTAGAATTTTCCAGAGTTTCTTTTAAAGAACTAACCTTCTTCTCTTTTTTATCAAGCTTACTTAAACCTGTAGAAGTATCTTTTAAACCTGTAGAAGCATCTTTTAAACCTGTAGAAGCAGCTTCTTGCTGGTCAGCCAGTAAATCAGCCACAGCATCAATATTCCCAATATCTTCATATAATGTGCAGCTAAATGTAAAAATAATTAAGCATGCAAATAAAATACCAATATATTTCATTTTTCCCCTCCTTAAAAATGTATTTTATGTATTGATGAGTACAACTATATCTCAATAACCCAAATAAACATATAAATTTGTCCTTAAAAAGCTTTATGGCAAAAAATTAACCCTAAAGCTCTTCATGAGAGCTTTAGGGTCACGCCTTAATATTATGTATTACTCAAGACTGTACTTTTTCTTCTATCTTTAAATCTTCTTTTAATTTTTTAATCTCATCAGAGCTTTCACATACTCTCTTAAGCTCTTCTAAAATTTTTTCATTGCTTTTTTGCGACTCACCATCTTCAGTCCCAAAAGCATCGCCTAATTTTTGGAAGAATAAACTTAAATTAGTTCCACTCTCTTCACTATGACCAAGAACAGCTTTAATTAAAGCCTCTACTTGCTCATCAGTCTTAATGTCTCTAGCAGAAGTAACTCCAATTTTTTTAACATTCTCATCCTTTGGAGTGCCCTCAACAAAGCTCTTAATTTGTTCTGAATTTTGAGCATGCTCTTTTAATAAGCCGTATACCTTCTTCATAAGCTCTGCTAATTCTTTTCTCTTAGAAAGATCAGGATCATTTTTATCTAGCCAATCAAAAAACTCTTTTTGTCTCTCTTCGTTTTCTTTTCGTTTTTCCTCGCCTTTTCCATTAACCTTAATAGCATCACCTAAAGACCCTTTCAAATGTTCAAATTTCTTACTCTCCTCGCCTTCTAAACCTACGGATGCTACAATTTGCTCAGGCGTACCATCTGCTTGAACAGCCGGAACAGTCTCTTTATCTAGGCTACTTATTTTAGCTTCATCTAAAGGCATAGCTTCGCTTTCTATGCTTGCCTCCTCTTCAGCTAAAGCTTCATATAACTTACAACTGAAAACAAAAGTGCTCATTAAAACAAGCAACATACTTATACATTTCATAATCCTCTCCTTAATTTTGATCGATAGACAATAAATATACAGCAAAAATAGTAAACCAAAATCCCCCACGCTTTTATTTAAAAATAAAGATGACTATGAAATTAAAAGATAGTTTTCTTGTGTTTTTTAATATTTAAATGTGAAATGTTAAGTCTTTGTGTTTGTATCTGTTTTTGAAATAAAAAGAGGCCATAAAACTTATGGCCTGCTTATTTCTTGCTTATAGCCTATTTATTTCTTATTGAACTAGATTCTTAATTACTGTTTCTTTTTTGACAAGTTCCTTGTACTCTTTCCAATACTCACCGTTAACATCAGCAATCTTTTGTAATTCTGCTGTTGCTTTTTCCTTGTCGTTATTACTATTGTGTGATGCCACTACTTTGAGTTGCTCTTTAATCTTGGCTACTAAATCACTTTTAGCTTGCATATATTCTTCTAATAGAGCATCAAGACCAGTTATATCACTCATTGTCTTGTTTTGATTAAGTCCAGATATCTTTGTACTGTTTAAATATTTCTCTAGCATAACTTCTTGGTCAAGACCAATGTTATAGAGCAATACCAAAACATTTTGTGCAAGAAGTGAATTTGAATCTTTTAAATCATCCTTAATTTCACCTAACCCCTTTAATGCCTCGTTTAAGTCTTGTAGTAGACCAACATCATGTCCTAGTCCTGCATAAACTCTTTCCTCTAATTTTTTAGGTTGGAAAGTAGTACTTACTTGTGTAAAAGGAATTTTATCTTTCTGACTATTTTCTGGCTTAAATTCGCTCTTTTTCTTTGCAATCTCTGCCTTGTGGTGACTTACTGTCTCATTTAATACAGTTATAGCCTCTTCTTTTGTTTTTGGTTCAATTTTTACTCTCTTTACTACAACTGTCTCTGTTTGCGCATTGTTTAAGTCTTTGCTTCCCTGAACTGTTTCTGTTTGCTCATTGTCAACTTGACTCTTAATCTCCTTTACTCCGTTTTGCTTACAAGCAAGCATAGCCACAGCTAAAATACAAGTTATAATACTAAACTTTTTCATTCTTACCTCTCCTCGGTTTGTATTTATTATTAGATAATACTTAATCCTATCCAATTAGTAGAATAATGTACTACAATTATTAAACAATAACAATACTAATTTGTAATATTTTAATTTAAAAATATAATATTCTTCTTGTCTACTGCATTAATTTAATATGAAATAAGTAATTACAAGATATTAATCAAAGCTTCTTTAATTTAATATTTTTGTTCAGGTTTTTTTGTTGTTGTTTCTTATACGCTAATTTAAAGCAGAGCTTTTGCAAAAAAGCCTAAAACAACAAAAAGGCCACAAAGGGCCTTCTGTTTAGTTTTAATAGCTAGTTATTACTTAAATAGGTTTTCAATCTCTTCTACCTTTGCTTTAAGAGCTTCAACTGTAGTAAAATAATATCCGGCCTCACCAGGTGTAGTAACATTAGCCGTTGTTTTACCAATTTTCTCCAATTCTGTTTTAAGATCTGCGGTATTACTTTTCTTTACTGCTGCTTTTTCTATCTGCTTTTTAAGCTCATCCATTAATGTCTTTCTCTTGTCAATAAATGCCTGTAATGCTGTGGTAGCGCTAGAGATTTTCTGACTGTCGCTCTTAATTTTTTCCAAGTTTTCGTCACTTAAATGCGTATCTACTAATTTGTTAGTAATCTCATCAAGGGAAACTAAAATAATGAACATGTCGTCAACCACTTTTATTTCGTCTACCTTAGTACCATCACCAAGTTTCAATGCCTTAATTGAATCGTCTAATTTTTTATTTAAATCACTATTATAACCTAAGCTTGCATGTATTTTAGGTTGGTCTTCTGTTGGTTTAACAGTAGTTACTTGTGTAGGAATGTCTACTTTATTGAGTGATGTTAGTCCATCAAATGCTGTTTTTCGGTCACTAAGCTCTTTTTTGTATGCATCTCTTTTGGCTTTTAATGCTTCAAATGGTGATACTTGGGGTGCTGGTGGCGTTTGGGGTGTTCCTTCTGTTCCTGTGCCTGTAGATGCTGGTGGAGGTGTTACTCCTGCTCCTGTTCCTCCCGTTGCTGGTGTTCCTGTTCCTGCCGTTTCTGGTGTTCCTGTTTTTGTTGCCCCTGTTTGTCCCGCTCCTGTTTGTTCTGTTCCTGTCGGTGTTTTCTTACTATCATCACTACCCGACTTACTGTCTGGGTTACAAGCCACTATAGCCACGGATAATACTAGGAAAAACATAATATTAATTTTTTTCACTTTATTCTCCTTGTTTAGTTTTATTATAATTTAATGATATTACTTATTTAGAATAATATTATTTAATAAATATTATAAATTAAACTTCTAATAAAAGTCCATAAATGATGTTTATTAATTTGAGTGTAGCAAGGACTGTAAATAAAAAAAAGGCCACAAAGGGCCTTCTGTTTAATTTTAATATCTAGTTATTACTTAACTAAGTCTGCAATTTCTTTTGCCTTAGCTTGAATACTTTTCTTATATGTAGTCCAGTAGTATCCTTTCTGACCAGATGTAGTAACGTCAGTAGAAGGATTGTCAGAAATCTTCTCTAAGTCTGTCTTCATAGTGTCAAGAGTACCTTTGTTTCCTTGCGCAGTTCCTATTTGATTATTAATAGCAGTTATTAATGAATCTCTACTGTCAGTAAATGCCTTTAAAGCAGTTTTAGCTTTCTCGATTTGCTTCTTGTCATTTTTAATTTTCTCCAAGCCAGCATCGCCCAAATACTCATTCAATACTTTGTTAGTATCTTCCCCAAGAGATTTTAACAACTCCAGTGCTCCAGAAGCAAATTTTATTTCCTCGGCCTTAGCGCTTTGATTACTGCTAGTAATACCTAATGTAGTAATTACCTCCTGCAATTTTCCAATAGTAGAATTGTCATAACCTAAACCAGAATAAATGCTGTCCAGATCTGTCTCTTTAACAGCAGTTACATGTTCAGGAATAGTTATTGCCTTTTTTTGTCCTGATGCTGTACCATCATATGTTTTTTTTGTGGTAGAAAGTTTTGTTTTGTAATCATCTCTTTCTTTTTTTAATGCATTAAGAGCAACTTCATTTTCTCTTCTTGTTAATTCATTGCCTACTCTTTCCTGAAAAGCTTTAGTTTCTGCCTCTTCTCTTTTTGCCTTTTCCTCATCTGTTTCAGGCTTTGGCTTTGTTGCTTCTGCTACTTGGTCTTTTACTAATTCTTTCATTTTTTCGAGTTGTTCAGCCTCTTTCTGTTCCCTAGCTGTTTTTTGCTCTGGTGTTTCACCATCCGTATCTTGTTTACAAGCCATTACAGCCATAGCTAATATTAGAAAAAATATTATATTAATTTTTTTCACTTTATTCTCCTTGTTTAGTTTGTTGATATCATTCAATACTATTACTTATTTAGAATGATATTCATTAATAAAGATTATAAATTAAACCTCTAATAAAAGTCTAGTATTTTTAAAAAGATTAATATAATTTTGTATATTAATTTGAGTGTAGCAAGGACTGCAAAAAAAAGAAGGCCATGTTTGGCCTTCTTTTTTAGCGTTTAAAGCTAGTTATTACTTAACTAAGTTCCCAATTTATATCGCCTTAGCTTCAATATTACTTCTATATGTAGACCAGTAATATCCTTTCTCACCCTCTTTAGTAGTTGAAGTTTTTTTGTCAGAAATCTTTTCTACTTCCGTCTTCAACTCTATTTCATTACTTTTCTTTGATTCTGTAGCTACTACTTGAGTTTTAAGTTTACTTATTAAGTCAGTTCTCTTGTTCATAAATGCCTGCATGCATGGTTACAATTTGTTTAGACTAAAATTACCAACATTATTGACATTTCTTTTTAGTTTGATTATTATTTAATAATATTACTTATTTATAATGATATTTTTTAATAAAGATTACAAATTAAACCTATAACAAAAGTCTAAATCTTGTCTTTCTTTTTAAAAATTGACTCTTATATTGATTCTAATTTTGCATAAGAAAAGCGTTTAAGTAAACGATACACTGGAAATGATTATTTTTAAAAAAAAGATAACTATATAAGGAAACTTAGGGACTATTAGAAAATTAAAATTTCCTAATAGTTTCCTCATACCTTTAAATAAGCATATATCAAAATAAAGATATTCAAATTAAAACCTATAATTTTATATAAAATCAGATTAATAAAAACATTTTTAATTTAAAGATAATTGCCATACGCTAATAAGATTTATTGCCTACTTGGTGTTTGAAAATCATACTTGGATAAAAAATTATCAACTATTAAATTATACTCTTTATTATCATGAGCAATTAAAGTAAATTTTAATATCTTCTGTTTCATTAAAGAGTTAAACAAAGCATCATTAAATGTAATTTTGAAAACATTAACTACCCGTACTGGATATTGCCCCAAATTCTTAGCACCTGCATCATCATTACCTATTTGAAAATAGGCCACGATTGGAGACCCAAAATCTGGTTCAACCATATGGTGTTGCTTGTATATCTTAGCGTCTATTTCATTAAAAATTACATTTTTAAAATTCATTAAAAACCCATTATCAAGTACAACAAACTCTAAATGGTAAGATGGATAAGAATCTAGCAAATTTCGCTTGCCTTCCTCGTCTAGTCCCTTAAAGCTTTCAGAGCCAATATTAACATCTAATTTCTTAAAAAAAATACTCTTGATATTGCCAGACTCAAATTCTTTAAAATAAGATTTGCTCATAATAACATCATTTATTGGGTTAACGGAATAGTAACGCCCCTCCTTCTCACCATTGGAGGTACTCATAAAAATGTTAAGTAGCCCTATGAAGACTACAAGGCAAGTTATAAATAACACAATAAGTATTATCAATAAAATATACCTAATATACCTATACCTAATAAAGCTCATTTGCTCTCCACCAAATAATCTTATAAATCAACCCATAAATCCTTTAACATTCTTGCCGTATTCCTCAATAAGGTCAAAGAATTTCTTGCCTTTCTCTAAACTTAATTTAAAAGAAATATTGCGAACAACACCTGTTCTTCTCTCTATGCATTTGACGCAAAATTTAATACCATCGCCCCTTGCAAACTCCGCTAGCTTTAAATATTCATCCCGAGAGTCAAGGTCAACAAAAAAACCTGTCTTTGGTATTGAGTCGTCAAAACTCAAAATATATTGTCCATCTTCAAATTTGAGTTGGCTAGACGTAAGTAAAACTTCCTGCTCAATATCAACGCCATTAAGGGAAACGCCTACAAGATTAAGAGGTTCATTGTCTGTTATAATCTCAAAATCTAAATAAAACCTTTTATCGGCGCCCTTGTAATCGTAAACAATAGCAACAGAGCCCAACTGATTTATTAAAGCAATCTTAAACTTAACTGCATCTGTATTACTCTGATTAATAATTTCAATCTCTTCTGAAGGGGTTGAAGAAGGCCTCTCCGCATAGACATTAACTATAACCAAAGCAAAACTTAAGGCAATAATAAGCATTATAGCTAAACTTAAACTTAAGAATATGATTCTCATTTTTTAATTATAGTACACAAAATAGCACACGAAAACTCTTTATACGATTATTTTTACTTGTCAAATTTTCTTTTTTGTTAATTTATTTAGGCACAAAATAAAAGAATTAACTAATCAAAATTATTTAATTTCATTGAAATACTTTTAACTTGAATTACTTTTAAACAAATATGGGCTTAAGAAAAGCCTAAAATAAAAACTAAAAGGTAAGAGGGAGGAAGATATGAAAACCACAAAAAATTTATCATTAATTTTCATTTCAGTATTTTTTATTACATGTAATTTAGGAAAAAGCACAGAATTTTCTCAAGATACTAGCCAAGCACAAGCAAAATTACTTGAACTAAACAGGTCTGTGGGGAAAGCTAAGAATACTGGACAATCTAAATTGACACAAAACTCCCCAAGCAAAGAAGAAGAAGAAAAATACGAGACAATAGAGGGTACTAAAAATGTTAAAGCTTTTCTTGTTTTTTCAAGCGATGTAACATGGATTAAAACTAAAGCAATAGCTATTAGAGACCATAAAGGAAACGTTATACCAGAACTTGAAGGAAAAGTTAGATATTCATACTCAATAAGTCCTGTTAAATTGGATAATGAATTTACTAAATACACTATGCCACTTGTGTTGTTTGAGACAACTAAGGGCAATGAAAACCTTGAAGTTGAAAGTTTCACGCTAGAGAATGATTCTGGCCTAGATTTTAATATAAGAGAATATCCAGTGGGGCTGTGGTCTTGGTCTTTTACTACTATATCTATTCCGAAAACAGAAGCTTCATCTGAGAAAGGGTATGCTAACACAAATCCATTTGGGATAATAAAGGGGAACGGCAAGGCAATACCTGCACTTACCAAAAGTAAAACTGTAAAAGCTAAAATAAGAGTTAGAGATAAAAAAGACAATATAACTAATGCAGGTAACACAGGCAATAAAAGTAAAACAGACAATATCGACAGTAGCGTTAAGGAATACAGCATTTTACTTGATTCTAGCTATCTGGTTCGATTAATAAAAGAAACACTTGAAAAAAATCAGGGAATAGAGAATACAGCAAATGATTTCAAGCTTGAACAACCGGCAGTCAAATAAAAAATAACCATCACACCTTATAAACTATTTAGATATAATTAAAAGAGAGAGGTTTATTATTTAACTTCTCTCTTCTGATTTTCTTTTAATCTCATATATATGAGTTTTAAAATGTACATTGGGCCCTATTATATAGATTAATTTCATTAATGCTTTGGATAACTATTAAATTTATCAAAATAATTGTTATGTATAAAATTTGAAATATATTTGCACTTTTGAAATAAACCTGTTATTATTAATAAAAAATATGTAAACTATTATATCTATACGGATATAATAAAAGGAGAATGTTTAATGAAAAAAATTATCTTAACAGCTTTATTAGCTTTATTTGCTTTGGTAGCTTGCAAGAATGATGGTGTTGACGTGAGCAAAACAGCAGCAGCATCAATCGATGAGGTTGTGAATTACCTTACAACTACTTATTCTCTTGCAGACAAGACAAAAGTGTACGACAATACTGCAATTAAGACAGTAATTGATGGTTTAGGAGATAAGAAAACCAGTTTCTTGAAGGCTATTACTTTAAAGAAAAATAACACAGAAGAGAAGAAGTTTAAAGATGCTCTTAAAGAAATGAACTTAGCAGAAACTGGTGAAGGTAGCTTTGAAGCAATACTTAATACACTTAAGGGAAAAACAACAGCTATAGCAGCTAAAGCAGCTCAACAGTAATAAGCTAATATTAGCTTTTTGTCTTAAGACGGACAAAAACACCTTTGAAGATGTTATTTATAAAATCTTAAGTCTTGGGTACACACTAGTGTACCCTTTTTTTTAGCTCTTGGTACGCATCAAGAATTAACAAATGTAGCTTTATGTTCCTTGCAACTTAATCTAGGTTAAGGCTCTACTTTCCTTAAAAACAAAACCTTCACAAGGAATACCCTTTGTGAAGATTTGATTTTTTAAAACTTGTATTCATCCATTAAAATATGAATAAACTAATTAATCATCTTTTACCAAATGACTTGTTGCAAAGATTACTTACTTTTCGCTTCTGGTGTATCTGCTTTCTTCTCTGTTTTTACATTTTCATTTCCTGCTACATTTGCCTCTGCTTTTCCAACATCAACTTTATTATTTCCTTGATTACATCCAATAACAAACATTGAAATTGCAAATACAAGTAACATTCTTTTTCTTATTGTCATAAGATGACTCCTTGAAAAAATTTTACTATATTAAAAGATATTACATTTTTTAATTTTTACAAATAATTTTGTTAAAAATATTAATTTTAATTCTTAATTAAAAGTTATTGGTCATACATGTCTCACAAACACAAAAATAAGACCTTAAGGGAATCCTTAAAGTCTCTGATACATAATCAATTATAGTAACAATTTCTAAAAACACTTCATTATTACATCTAATCTTCCCTTAAAGTAGTAGAATTATCACTCTTATCCGTGATTTTATAATCTACCTTAAGGTCTTTTCTAAGTTTATCCAAAACATCAGCTAAAACTTTTCTGTTAGCTTCTTCATCTCTTTTTGCAGCAATATCGTCAAGATAATTAGGTACTACAGTATGAGAATACACATAAGTTTTTATTAATTGCATTGATATCAAATTTACTAAATTCATATACCTCTCTACTATTGTTATCTACAGTTAGCACTTGAGGCTGTTTATTTAGTATCGTGCTATTATCTACAGATTTTGATGATGCATTATTATCTAAACTAACTTCAGTTTCCTTTTTTATTAGAGACTGCTTGTCTGTCTCCTTATCTCCACCTCTATTTCCTGCTCTTTTTTTTCATATCTTATTTCCTCTTGTTTATCTATTATTGCCTTTCTAGTCTCATCAAACTTAAAACTAAGTTGACTATTTCCTTGATTGCAAGAAATGAAGGCTAAAGACATCAATACGAGAAACAAAAAGTAATTTTTATTTTTCATATTACTCCTTTAAAAATTTATAATTTAAATATACTAGATTAACTTCTCTCACACTCCAATACAAAAAAATGAGACTTCAAGTTTTAACTCAAAGTCTTTTATACTCTTTTTACAAATAAATACTACAATCATCTATTTTTAAGATTGTTTTTAAGCTTATCTAAAATTTCACTAAGATACATCTCTATCTCATTATCTAACCTCTTAAGTCTTTATTAGTCAGATGTACAGGAGGATTCGCCTCCGACTGATGATTCTTCTTATCCTCTCTTTTACCTCCCTCTGGACTATCACTTTGCTCAGTGCCACCTACTCCTTCACTTGAAGAAGACATTTCTTCTGTATCATCCTCTTTATCATCTTCACTATTATCGCCTTTCTGACTATGCTTTTGCCCTCCACTAGATACTGCTCCTCCCTTTGCCTTCATTTTAATATCATTATTTCCTTGATTACATCCAATCATCAACACTGATATCATAATCAAGATTAACAACTTCTTAATTTCATTTCTCATTAAGTCTCCTCTCCTCTATAAAAAAAATGAAACTTCAAGTCTTAACTCAAAGCCTCTTATACGCTTTTTACAAATAAACACTACAATCATCTATTCTTAAGATTGTTTTTAAGCTCATCTAAACTCTCTCTAAGATATATCTCTACCTTATTATCTAACCTCTCTTAAGTCTTTATTAATCAAAGAATAGGTTGAGGAGGAGGACTCGAAGACGCCGGCTGCTTATTCTTATCCTCTTTTTTACCTCCCTCTGGGTTATCACTTTGCTCAGTGCCACCTACTCCTTCACTTGAAGAAGACATTTCTTCTGTATCGTCTTCATTGTCTTCTTCACTACTATTGTCGCCTTTCTGACTATGCTTTTGCCCTCCATTAGACACAGCACCTCCTTTAGCCTTCATTTTAATATCATTATTACCTTGATTACATCCAACGAAAAACATTGATATCATAATCAAGATTAACAACTTACTAAGTTCATTTTTCATTTAAATTCCTCTCCTCACACAAAAAAATGAAACTTCAAGTCTTAACTCAAAGTCTCTTTTAATCAACTTACAAATAAATACTCATCATTTATTCTTAAGATTAGTTCTAAGTTTTTCTAAAAGCTCTAAAATCTTCATTAAATCCTGATTAGTTTTATCATTCCTTCTTATCCTTTCCATATAAAGCTCAATAAGATACCTCTCAATCCTATTGTCTAACTCTTTCAAGTCTTTTTCAATTAATAACTTAAACTGCCCAAAACTCAAAGCCTCCCTTTTAACTCTACCTGCTTCATCGCTTAACATAGAGCCGTCTACACCTTCACTTGATGAAGATATTTCATCTGAATCTAAATCATCGTCGCCACTATTGTCGCCTTTCTGACTATGCTTTTGTCCGCCACTAGATACTGCTCCTCCCTTTGACTTCATTTTAATATCATTATTACCTTGATTACATCCAACAAAAAACATTGATATCATAATCAAGATTAACAACTTACTAAGTTCATTTCTCATTTAAACTCCTCTCCTGACTCAAAAAAAAGAGACTTCAAGTTTTAACTCAAAGTCTCTTTTAATCAACTTTCAAATAAATAATAAAGTCTTCTATTCAAGCTATTTATTACACCTAAGTTTTTCATAAAAATATCACAAAACACTCAATCTATGTTAAGGTCTCTTTTAAGCTTAGCTAAAGCCTTAATTAAAGGCTCACGACTTTTATCCCTATTCTTTCCTAGTTCACTTTTCTTCTCCCCTTGTGCATAAAAGGATGCAGAAAAATCAGAAAGATATTGATATGTTTTATCATTTAATTCTGTTAAATCTTCCTTAATTAATCTCTCAAACTGATCAGAGTTAAAAGTTTCTCTTTTAACTCTACCTGGTTCATCGCTTAACATAGAGCCATCAACGCCACCACCAAGTGAAGACATTTCATCTGAACCCGAATCATCGTCGCCACTATTGTCGCCTTTCTGACTATGCTTTTGCCTACCACTAGATACTGCTCCTCCCTTTGACTTCATTTTAATATCATTATTTCCTTGATTACATCCAATGAAAAACATTGATATCATAATCAAGATTAAAAACTTCTTAAGTTCATTTCTCATTTAAATCCCTCTATTTTATTAAATAAGATAAATTAACTTATAATATATTCCAAAAAAAAACGAAACTTCAAGATATACCTCAAAGTCTCTTATAACTCTTTATCCATTTATGTGCAAAACACAAAACTACTCTAGCCCTTAACTAGAATAGCTCATTTTTGTCAATTAATCCTGATTTTTTTATCTTTAGTTCAGAATTTTATTAAGCTCATTGTTCTTATTTACAAGCATTATATGAAGATCGTTCATATTAATTATTTTCAAACTAAGCTCATCATTAGCAACAGTAGATGTTACTTTGTTGCCAATCTTACCCAACATTTCATCTATTTTCTTCTCCATTTCTACAAACATTGTCTTGTCTGACTGTCCCAAAAGGTATGCCTTACTCTTAAGTCTGTCTGACTTGCTCTTAAGTGCATCTGAAAGATTATTTACAGCTGTAATGAAGGCTTCTTTATTAACTCCATTAATATTCATTAAATAAAAAGATCCTTGTATACCATTATCTATTTCTGATAATCGCTTTTCAACTGAATTGAAAACAATTTTATTACTGTGACTCATAGAAGCTACTACTGGACTCTCATTAGTAACTGTCTTCTCTGCCGGCTGTACCAAACTCTCTGGTGCATCACTTACTGCAACCTTTTCTTGCTTAACTGTCTCTACTGTATGATTGCTAGTCCCTTCTCCTGTATCAACAGTAACTACCTCTAGCTCATTTGACCCCTTATCTGTTGATTCTACTAGCGTATTTTCCAGGTCTCCTAAATTATTTAACTCTCTAGTCTTCTCTGACAAATCACCACTGTGATTACACCCAACGAAAACCATTGTCATGGTAAATAAAACTAATATTCCTTTTGTATTAAATCTCATATTTATTAATCTCCTTATCACTTTTTTAGTATTAAATTGTACTAATACTAAATTAGTTTAATACTATATTATATCTTTTCATTTTTGTAAATAGTTTTTGTTAAAAATAATATTAATTTGTTATAAACCCCTTTTGTGCTTATCTTTAACTACCTTAAACTTGACTACTACTTGTAGTGGTACTAGACTATCTATGATGACGCCAGCAATATAACTCTTGTATTTTAATTCCCCTACACATAAATTATGTTTTCCCCCTACTTAATGGCTTTTTAAATACTAAAAACACAAATAATAAAATATTAATTAATTTTTAAAAAAAACTTAAACTAACTTTGATATTTATTAAATTGAGATATAGTTTTATTTAGGTATGTTATAAAATGTTATTTCGTTTTATAACCGATTTAATGGGAAGAGAAGTGTTATGAAAAAAATTAAATATACTGTATTTCTTAAGTTTGCTATGAATAAGTTTTTAAGCTCATTTAAGTTTTATTCTATATCTTTGACATTTCAATTAATTTAAGAAAACAGTATATAAATTTTACCCCTAACAAACATATTTAAAATTGTGTTCATATTTAAAACATGTAAATACTCAACAAGACCCCTTAGGGGTCTTTTGAATATTTACTTACTAAGCTTTTTTTTGCCAAATTTTTACTAACTTATAAATCTTAATGATTTTATCCTACTTTGTACTTCCACTCTCATTTCTTCTAGTTAACTACGCTTTATAAAAGACTAATATTGTCAAAACACCATCTCCAATAATATGGTCTATGCTTACTACATTGTCAGCTCCAACCTTGTAAATAAAATCCTTAATAACTGTTGATAAGTCATTATGCATAATATTTCCTAGCTTAGTCCCATCTACAGTTAAGATATCCCCCATAGTTGCCTCATCCTTTTGAGTTAAATCCATAGTTATTACTTCTATTTTCACTTTCTCATTTTTTTGCTCGCTCTCGGCAAATACATTAAGATTTAAGCAAAATAAAAGCATAAAAATAAAATTACGCCTTCTCATCTTTCTCTCCTTAAGTTTTCATTTAAACTTACACCACTATTCTTTATAAGGCACTCAATTTAACATTTAGGAAAACTTAAAAAATGAATGTAAAATGAGCTAATGATTGTTAAAAATACTCAAATGAGCTAGCTAAACAAAGGGATAATCTTTAACTTCATTCCCACCCACAAAACATTTAGGTTCTCTTCCAAGTCTACCCCTAACATTAATATAACTCATATTACTTCCAGTATAACCATCAATATAAACATCTAACATATATTGTTTTTCTGAAAGACCTCTTTCCTTGCAAGTTACCCACAACTCAATAGGAGAAACGCTTCCAAAGCTATCTACATGAGCCTGCTCTAGTTTCATCCAATCATCAAGACGTAATTCAATTGAAAAATAGGTCTTAAGTTTTCCTCTCGCGTATCCACTAAATTTCCCAGCAACAGCAGGATTCCCAATTCCATATGGTACAGGTTTCTTTTCCTGTTCTGCGCTAAAATAAATATCTTTAACCTTAATAGGTGACTTTACTTTATCTGTATGTATTGTTATTGATTCGTAAGAAGAATTTCTTCCACTAAATTCTATCATTTAATACCTCCTTTTTTTTATCTACTAGTCTCCACTCTTTTGGATACGCAAATTACATTTTGCATTTCCTTGCTTCATGAAGCCACTAGTAAACATTTTTTTATTATTATCAATATCTCTGGCCATTTTACATCCTTTCTTCATTTAATACAAACCTAAAATGAACACTCAAAAATAAATGTTCAATTTTATTTAAAAATACATGAAGAATAAAAAAAATGAACTATTTTTTATATAAGAGTACATTTACGATGACTCCTTCATTACAAATGGGCTCGAAGAATTACAAAAGCCACAGTTCTAATGGTAAGCTGTGGCTTTAACTTTTATTGAGTTTAAAACAAAATTAACTTAATGATTTTAAGAATATGTTGCCTAAATGTATTTTATTTTAGTGAAGTGCTTAAGCTTTTCTTGATATTCAAGACTTAAGAGTAGATAAGAGGCACTTAAAGCATCAAGACAATCATCCTTACCCTTAGAATCACCGCTATATGAATAAATATCATTAATAACGCTTTTGTCTGTAATTTTTAAAAATTCTATCCTGCGCGCATTAAAAAGCGGAATTAGGGTACATATTCGTGCAAATTTATTGCTTGTCGGTTTTACGGCTGATATTTTAAAATAATGATCCATGTCGTTGCGAATAGAGGTCATAATTTTAGTCAAAAACCCATGCCCATGGGTATTGTCACGGTCTTCAACATAAAGAATATTAATATTAAAATTCTCTGCCAATACACTAATTGCATTAAGAATAGAACTGTCCGTTATTGGCTTTCTGTCTTGATAAATATATGTATAATACTTATCTCCTACTCTCTCAAGCACACAAATGGCAGTGTTATCCATGCCAATGGAAAATGCAGGATCAACATACATTATTGGACTTTTAAATGCATAATCGTCATTTAAAATAACCTCATTAAAGCAAGCATCCGCACTTGTAGTCCACTCGCCAAGCAGTACGCGTGCCTTGTAAGCATATAGATTTTTGTAAATCATTTCCTGAGTTTCAATGAAACTGTTAGAATTTAAAGGATTATCATAAATACTAAAATTATATGTCCTATATACATCCTCTTTATCGATATAATCCGTCTTGAAAAAATGCGCTGGATGATCGGGATTTGTGTCAAAAATAATAATAGCCGGTTCGGTTCTGAGTCGCTTCATTACCTCTAGTAAGGTCTCTTTATGCATTAAAGTTGCCTCATTAACATACACCAAACCAGAATTCCCACCCCTAATCTTTGAAAAAGCATCGCTGTTCTTTCCCCCATAAACATTAATCGTCAACCCTGCAATACTACATGAAACAGTTCTAGCAGTTTTAAGGACATACTCCACATTTAAAAGCTCACATATTTTCTCTATTTGTTTAAGCGTATTAGTAAGCAGTGAGCCTATTGAGTTTCCTACGATAAAATTATTAGTATCTCTCTTATAACGATTTTTGTTTTGAATCAAAAACTTAATAAGTAAATATGATGCTAGGAATGTCTTTCCACTAGATATCCCGCCATTAAAGATTAATTTAGAACAAAAATTTTGTTCTATGTCATCCAAGACTGCCTTTTGCTTAGCAGTTAAATATTTTTCCTCAAAAAGCTTAAAATCAACCTCATCGTCCTTATTTCTTAAAAATTTGGCAATATCAATATTAAATTTTTGCTTAAATTTTTTCTGTAATTTAACAAAAACAGATGAATCATTTAATCTCAAAGACTCCCTCAACTTTAAGTTTTGCCTAACTTTAAATCCCTAGATTTAAAAATTTCCTTAAGCTTAACCAGACAATCATAATCTTCCTTCATATCATTTAAAATAAGTTTTTTGGCAAGTCGATTCCTTTTATAAATCTTAAATTTTAAATCTAGCTTAAGTTTTCTACATAAATTTGAATCATCTACGCTAATTATTTCCCTTATGCCTACTTCTTTTATTTCTCTTTCTAAATTTAAAATTTGATTATTAAGACCAACAAGCTTTTTAAAAGCAGCGCCCAATTTAATTTCTTTATATTTAAAATGAGAATTGATATATGAGTTTGCAATTTTATAAAAAAACTTATAAAAACTGTCCCTTTCGCCTTCAAGTTTATATGCCTCACAAATGGCATTTCTAGTAAGACTATCTAAGTCATCCTTACCCAAATCAGATTCATTTCCTAAATTGGATTTGCCATTTAATTCAATCTTATTTAAAGAATGAGCGTACTGTTTCTCAGCCTTGTTATTAACACCAACAACATCACCCACAAGTTTCATCCTAGCCTTCAAGACAGTAGACTCACTAACATCTAAAATTTTTGCAATATCAGGTACGGTTAAGTTTGATTTAAACAAAATATTATATTTTTCTAATCTATTTTTAAATATCATTTACTTAAATTGTAAACAAGTTCTTGCAAAAATACAAGATTTAAAACTTATAAAAATATGATTTAACATATCTAAGACTCACTAAAATCCTATATGAATTTCTTTATAAGTAAATTCAATCTCTACAGTTTCATCTTAGCCATGTTGGTGCAATAAAATGACAAATGGCATTTCAATAAAACTTAAAGCATTAAAAATTTAAAAGTTTGTTTTTGTCAAAAATAAATATAGATATCAGATAATTTAAACAAAATCTAAACACCTAATATCTACCCAAAGAGAAAAATATGATAAAAATTATACTTAACTTTAATTATCTTTTTAAAATTCACAAAAAACATATCCTATATGCTTAAAACATTTTTATCAAAATACAGACATATTCAATAAAACCACATGCTCTATTTCATTATCAGAAACAAATAACTGCATCAATTTACAAATACCTTTACAAATACACACTGTCCTAAATACTCTCCTGTAAATTGAACTAGCAAAATACTTATTTTCGTTGTTGCATACGCTTTAAATAAGCGTCAAAATCATCCAAAGCTCTTCTTCTCTCACTTTTGCTCATATAAGAACACTTTAGCTTTGATGTAACTCTAGTTAGCCTATTTTTAATAAAAATAAGTACCTTAAAAGATAAACAAATTAATAATAAAATAAAACCTAAAGATAATAAGCTTCTTATATACACAATATCCTACCTACACTAGCGTTGTTAATTTATCTTAAAAGCCCCTGCGAGCTAGTAATTATAACTTTAAGATATTATTAGAATAATGTCAAATTAAAACTGTTTACAATATTAAACTAATTCTTTTTTGTCTTTTACTTCTCTTTTGAACAAGCTGAGTTTTAAATTTCAAGATTCAATTCGTTCAAAAATGTAATATAAGATTATTAATATTTTCTAAGCTAATACTTAAAATTAAAGGATAATTAAAGTTACTTAAAGGTTTTTTGAAGAAACAGTTGCTTTTAGACACTAAAATCAACAAAAGTAAGAAAAAATTATTTAAATCAAGGGCTTGCGCCCTTACAAAGGGAATTTATGAAAAAAATAATGTTGCTTATAAAACCAAAGGGTTTATTAGAAACTCAGTTGCCAAAGTTCCTAATAAACCCTTTGAGGTAACAGGTCCTTATATTAAGAGTGACACATTGCATGTCAATCTGTACTTACTATAATATATACCAATTTTTCATATTTTGCAACAAATTTTTTAACTTTTTTTAAAAAAAATTAAAAAATAAACACAAAAATTTAACAAATATATACATCTTTTTGTTAAATTAAAGCTAGTTTAACAAAACATAAAGATTTCTTAAACTAGATTAGCAAAAATAGTTTCTACTTTTGCTAACTTTTAAATTTATACTTGCATAAATAAATATGTCATGTATTGGTTTCTTAGTTTATTTTTGTTAAGCTTACTTCTAACATTTTTCTGCAAAATTATTTTTCACAAAAATTTCAGGAATAGTCCTAGCATTAAATCAATCTATCTCCTCTTCTTCTTTAGAAGCTCATAATCATTTTCAATTTTTGTTAAAAACTCTTTTTCCTCTGAAAAAATCCTCTCAAGCAAGTAGCTTGTAAATTTTGCCTTCTGCTTATAATAAGAATACGCCTCAGGACATTTAAGTTGAAATCTTAAAGGTTTTAAAGGGTTTTGCTTAGACTTCTTTATAGTCTGTCCTTCTTTATCTCTTAATAAAAACATAGTTCCATTGATTCCATTATTTATTACATACTTTTCCTCAACAATACCCTCCTCTATCGCAGTAGCTATCTTTAAATACTTATAAGTTTGAGTCCTTGCAAGTCTATAATCTTTAGCAAAGTCATCAAAAGTAGTATAATTATCAAGTTTATAATATTCATTATCTTTAATCTCTTTTAAAACCTTCATTGCCTCTAGCTTACAAAAAATCTCTCTCTGGAAATTAACTTTCAGCTTCTCCTTCAGTTTATTATAATGAATATATACTTGCTCTTCTTCTGTCAGCTCCTTAGCCAAATTTCTCTTATTGACCTCTATTTTCATTTATAAACCTCCTTTCTTCGCTACGTACACTTAGTGTACGTAGCCTTAAATATTCAACCTAGTCTACTTTGATCTTTTTCATTAAAGTTAAAAGCGTCTGTTGATACTCCTGTATATAATCTTTACTCAAATCAAAAACATCATTCTTGGCTATCTTCCTATTTAAATCCTCTCTCTCAGATATTGTACCTAAGAAATTTTCATTTTCCTTTAAAATGTTTAGCAACTCTTTATGTGTATTATTCTTTTTAAATTTAGTATTAATAAGATAAATTGGAGCTTTTATGGTTAACTTCTCTATAAAAAAATTAAATAAATCTAGGCTCTCTACTGCCCACTTTTCTGCAGTGATTGGCACTATTATATAATCACTGCATACTAAAGCATTAGTTAAAGTAAAATCTAGGCTAGGATTTGTATCAATAATAATGTAGTCATAATGAAAGCTTAATAACTTTAACTGTTCCTTAAGTCTAAATTCCTTATATGGAATTGCCTCTGAATTAAATTTATGTAGGGTCAAATAACTAGGTATTAAATCCAGATTTTTATTGACATTTACAATAGAATTATCAATGTGTAAATTCGATATTAAAACTTCATATACATTCCTATTAAATAGATCTACTTCCTTTTCTTTTATTACCTTAAAATAATAACTCGTTGTCGATGCTTGAGTATCTATGTCTATTATTAAAACTTTGTGTTCTTGTGCTAAGAGGGTTGCATATATTAAACTTGTAGTACTCTTCCCAACACCCCCTTTAATTGACGCAACTGTGATTATTTTTGTCTCTTTTTTATCCATTTTGGAATAATACCTCCTTCGGGTAACACTTTGCCGTAAAACGCATAAAGTTCTCTTTCTAGTTCCTTAACTATGTTTAATAAAGTTTGATAATAAGAACTCTCAATTTTATCTGCCTTTAATAAGTTATGAAGTCCACTCAAATAACAAAAAACCCCTCCTTTTTTAAATCTAAATTCTATGTATTCGCATTTTCTAAGAGTGTAAGTTTCTCTTTTATTAAAATTTTTCACTAAAAATGCCTTTTCTAATTTTTTAATTCCATAATAAATGCCCAAGAATGCATCGTCTTCTCTTGTGGAAAAGAGATGAAACATACTTATTTGTTCTATATTAAAAATTCCTCTAAGAGATATGAAAAACTTAGTTGGCTCATTTTTACTGATGCCAAATGTATAAAAATCATTAAATATTTTAGTATGATATATCTTACGACCATTAATTTCTTCTACTTTTGAGAAAACATTCTTCTTCCCCCTTTCTTTATTGCTAGTTTCTTTTTCTTTGTTTAATTTTAATTCCTTTTGCTTTTGCTTTAATAATTCTAATAAAGCTGTCATATTTCCTTTTTCCTTGGTGACTAATCATTTAATCTTATTATCTCATCATTGTATCATTTCTAGCAATTCGTAATAATACGTGTTGTCAATTACTTTGCTATACTTTAATTCATCTTCAGAGTTAATAAACCTCTTTAAGGCTGGTATTAATATGTCAATGCCTACCTTATATCTTAGCTGTTCTAATAGTATACTAAAAACATTATTTTTTATATCATCTGCGCTCTCTTGTTTTGCGTAAATTGGAATTTTACTTTTGATCTTGCTTATTATTTTTTCTAAATCTTTATATTTATCCTGTTCTATTATGAAGTGAGGCTTTTCTTTGTACATTTCGTATACTTCTTCTATTTCTTTTCTTAGATGCTCCTTACTATAATTCTTTTCTCCTAATTCTGTCTCAACCCTGTCCAATATTTCTATTAGTTTTATTCTCTTTTTTTGCTGTTTTGTTATTTTTCGTGTTTTTTTACAAAGGTAACCTCCTTTCTCTAAGAATTCTTTAATACATCCCTTTGTATTTCCATTTTCTTCAATAGCTCTTTTTAATAAGTCTATGTCTTCTTTCTCAAGCAGTTTTATGATTCTTTCATGTTTTTTTATGTCTTTTATGTGTTCTATTTTTAAAGATTTATCTATTTTTAAATTTAATAGAAAGAAAGGAAGTTTTATTTTGAATTTGCATTTGTTTATGTATTTCAATAGTACTTCTTCTTCTCTTTTATTATTTTTATTATTAATACACTCCCATTTTAGACTCCCATTTTCTTTTTCATAAATCTTAACTCTTTCCTTAAATTTTTTTATCTTTTCTCTCTCAAGATTCTTAAAGTGAGAGTTTATCTTAAAATGGCATTCTTTTTTAGAGTATTGAAGAGTATAGTAAACTTCACTTCCACATTGCTTACCCAAGTGCTTGCAGTAGTTAATAGTGACTTTAAACTTTTTCTCAAGTTTGTATAAATAATTTTGTAATGTTTTCATTTTAATCGTTTTTTGATTATTTCTCTTTAGATTTCCATTGAAAAAATACAGAATGTTGTTTTGTGTGTATTTATTGAGTTTTAAATTCATGAAGTTAAGTGTAGATATAAGTACAACCAAATTGGATTGATATCTGTTAGTACTGCTCTTGATTTTGTTTTTCATCTTTTTACTCCTAATATAAGTATTTCTAACTATAGGTTAATTAATAGTACAATTTATCTGAAAAGTAAATACTTGTTCTAGCAAATATGAAAATAAATATTAATTTTTTTCATAGGCTTAAATATTTGATATGGGTTATTTCTTTTAAGTTTTTTTACAAAATACTTTACAAGTTTATGTTTTTGCTATATAATAAATTTGTAAATAACTTGTATTAAGAGAATCAAAAGTACTGGTAATTTTTATTTAAAATAATTAATAAGGACTGGCCTAAGTGAGGCAAGTCTATGAAACTTTGATTTTGTCAGTATGTGCAACTGTTGCTAAGGAACTACTTTAATATCCTTTTTTGTCTTTAAGTTTTACGTTTAAATAGTTTTTTAGAAAAACTAGGGGTTTTTTAGAAAAAGTCCCTAGTTGGGACTTTTTGTGGAAAAAGGAAAGAAATTAACAATTTTTAAATTTACTTTTTTAATTTGCTATACTTTTTGTAAATAGAATTGACAATAGGTTTTGTAATGCTTATGTAATGCTTTAAGTGTTCTATGTTTTGTTTTACTGCGTCTATTGTATGAGTTTTCTTTAAAAGAGTGGCATCGAAAAAACTGAACTGTGGATAATCTTTGTCTCTAAATTTTTCTTTAGTTTTAACTAGAAATGTTTGCAAATACATAACATAACTTGAAAGATGAGCTTCATATATGCTTAAACTTTGAAGAGTATTGCTTACAGGTGTAGCGGGTTCTTGTGGTAGAGAGGCTATGGAAGTACAACTAGAGAGTAAAATAAAGCTAAATAGGAGACATATAGTAAGTCTTTTTTTATTCATTGTCTTTGTCCTGTTTTTCTAGTTCTTCTTTAAGTAATTTTGTTTTAATTTCCATAACCTTATTTCGTTCAAGTCTTAGGGTTTCAATTAAACTAACCTCATCATCAGAATTAATTGCGTCAACAAGACGAGTAATTTTGTTATTTACTGTTTCAAGATCATCTAATATACGCTTGCATTCTTGTAGTTCCATTTCTTGAATTGAATCTAGGTAAAGTGTGTTTATGTAGCTATAAAGGTCAACAACCTTATTAATACCCTTTTCTACAACAGAACTCTCAATAAAGCCACTGTACCCAAATAAATTTATTAGGCTTTGAATTGAATTTATTCCTAAATTAATATTTTCTGTATTTATCATAAACTATCCTTAAATTTTAATTTTTGTGATTTTTATCAAGTAAATGCCTTATTATTTTGATTGTTTCTCTTATAGCAGGTCTTAAAAGTATTACTAAAGGAATTATTGTAAGTAATGTAAGTCCTCCAATTATTATAAGTTTTGTCTCATCAATGCTTGTCAAAAATTCAAGTAATCTATTCATAATGCCTCCATTTTAAATATATTTTTTAACTTATGACTATATTTTAACATAAATTAAATAAAGATTAAATATGCAAAAACTATATTTTCATCAGATGCGGAATAGATTGATTCGGATCGTCATTGTACATTGAAGATTTGACTAAATACCATCCCTCAAGAAGAGTGAGGGTTAGATTATGTTTTGATCCACTGTAGAAGAATATACTTGAATATTGTGATGCGTTAGTATTTTCTATAAATCTGGCATTTACTTCTTTTGTCATACCTTCATTTCTATTTGGGTTTTTTGAAAGATTAAGGATTACGCGTAAGTAAATAGTCTTGCCTGTAAGGCTTTGTGGAAACCTTAATTCTACTGATTGGTTTATAATTTCAATTTTTAATGTTTTGGTTTTAAATTCATGGTAAAAATAAAAGGAATCAGATGATGTCTTTATGCCCCAATATTGGAAGTTTTCGGGAACTCCTTGAAGATGAGTAGGAAACTCTAATTTATATGTCAAGTTTTGAGTTTTGTTAAACACAATCAGTTCTAAGTTGTCCTTATTATATGTATGTTGGGTGGTTTTAAACAGATGGTTTATCTCTTTAGATAAATCCTTTTTGTGTAAAAAGGTATCCATGAAAGAACTTCTTGTTTGATTAAAAGTACTTTTTTGAACAAAATTATTATTTGTATTTTGTCTTAATTGTTCTATGTCTTTATTTTCGGCAAAAATTTCTTTTAAATTATTGATAAAACTTTTAAATTCAATCAGCTCAAAATCTTTCCTATTTGGGTTATATATAGATATTTTGCCTAATTTAGCATCATATCCGGAATGGGTTAATCTTTCAATCAATGTTTCCTTAATTTTGTTAAATAAAATATTAAAATCAATGCTACTTGGTTCTGTTTTAAGTCCCATTAGCTTTGAGATTATTTTTAAATACATCTTTTCAGTGTACGAGTTATCTTCGAGTAGTTCTCTAGATATTATTTCTCTTATTACTTTTTTAAAGTAATCAAGTCCTTCATAAAAAGTGTCTTTTTTAATTTGCTCAAGTAAGTTTTTGTATGTAATTGCGTATGTTTCCTCAACAATATCGTCAATGGGAATAAGGTCATTTTCATTAACTTTGATTTTTCTGTTAAAATCCTTTATTTGTACACTGTCTTCTATGCTTGAATTGTCATGGCTCATGTTTTCTCCTTTTTTAAATAAAAGATATTTTATTTAATTATTTTATTTCCTTGTTATGGGTATCAAAAATTTTAATAGTTCGTCCAGCAGGAATTAGGCTTTTAATAAAACCATAAATCGAATTAGTAAAGTCTTTTGGGATGTAGTTAGATTCAAGGTTTTTTATTAAACCTTTGTGTTTGACATTGATTTTTTTTACCCTACCATTAATTTTACCGGTTATTTTAAATTTAATTGGTGACTTAATATTTTCAAGTAATTTGATAATAATTGTCCCAGGGGTGTTAGGGTCAACATTAACTTCAACTCTTGCACGCAAGAATGCTTTAAAGAGTACATGAAAACTTTCATCTGTTCCTATTGATTTTATTGCAAATATTAATGCATTAAGGGAATTGATAAGATCTTTGGTAAGTCCTTTTTTTAAATGGGATGCATTAAACAATGTTAGCATTATTAGTGTAATATATCTTGAATTAATACTCTCTTTAACATTAATTGTTCTGAAATTTTCTAGTAACTTTTTAAGTTCTTCTAGTATTTGCTTCTTGAAATTAAGTTCAGTTTGTATTATTTTTTCAATCTGTGTATTTTGTAAAAATTGTGGTATGTCTGCCATAGACTTTATTCTCTTTCTATTATTAGTCTTGAATTTTCGTCAAAAGCAATAAGTTCGTTATCTTTAATTTCTAAATCTTTGTTGAATTGAAATTCAGAATCTTTAATTTCTGTTATTTTAGTGTCCAAATTATCTTTTATGCAAATACCTATTCGTATGCATTTCATTTCCCACATTAGGCTTACAGGACTTAAGAAATCTTGATTTCTAAATGAGATACCCATGTCTTTATATTTTTTTTCAATTGTTTTTTTGTAAATTTGTTTTATTTGCTCACTTATTTCTTTATATATTGTCTCTTGTGCTTCAGTTTTGTAAAAAACTTTAAGATATGCATATTTAACCACACCTAAGCTGTATTTATATGTTTTTTTTTGTCCATCTTTGTTTAAAAATTCAACTTCCTTGTCTCCTTTAAATACAGTGCCACTTGGAGCGGTATAGTAAATCGCTTCCCAAATGTTTTTTTGTGTTTCCAGGTCAATGACATTGTCCTTAGATTCGGGTTTAAGTATGATATGTATTTCAATAGTACCTGCGGTACTTATTAAATTAGCATATTTAATGCTACCAGTCATTAAAAGTGCTTGTTTTATGGCCTCATGAGTTGAACTTTTTGGTACACTTAAAGATTTTTGTAAATTTTTAAAGTAAGTACCTCCTTCTTTGAGTGACAAAAATAATTCGTTTAGTGCTTGGATTATTTCCAAATCTATTGCAGAACTTGGATAATTTATTATGTCAAAAAGTGAATTATTCTTTATTGAAATGTTATATTCTTTTTTAAGAATTTCTTTTTTTGCACTTTGTATCTCGTCTATTGATTTTGTAAGAATTCCAATTTCTTTGTCAAAAAATATGCTCATAAGTTATATTCCATATTGAGTGTATCGCCGGACAAGAAAAATTGTAGTATTATTTTTTTGCCTATTTGTTTTGCTTTGATATTTAATATGTCAATTTCAAGGTCTTTTAAGGTATTTGCAAAAAAAGTTGTAATATCTTGTGTTCTTTGTACTTTTAGTAGTTTTAAGAAAAAACTATAATCAAATCCATAAATCTTGTTGTAAATGCTACCCACAGGTGTTTTTAGGTATAAAAATAATCTCTGTTTTTGCTCTTCTTGACCATCTACTATTTTTAAATCATCATCAAAAATTATGTTAAATTCATTATCTACTTTAATATCCATTTTTAATTGCCTTGAATTTAATTATAACATATTTAGCAAAAATTATATATTTTAAACAAAAATTTAAAATAAAAGAGACGGATTAAATTAAATAAAGGAAATTGAAACTTCAATTTCCTTTAAGTTAAAGTAGTGTTTTAAAATCTTTAGCTAAATGTATATTCTATTACTCAATAGTAATTGTTGGATTGTAAGGCTAGAAGATAGATATTCGAGTATTTCGATAATGTAATGGATTGTTCTGTCTTAAGATTTTTTACTTCTTGTTGGGGTTGTCCCTTTGTTATTTCTACAGGCTGTTGAGGTTTTTCTTTTTTCTCTACTTTCCTTTTATTCCTGTTCTCTTAATTTGTTTCAGGATTTTGGTTTTCTTGAAGTGTATCCTCATGAGTTGCGTTTTTGGTTGTTGATTGTGGTGAACAGCATAATAGTGACATGAGTAATAAAATTTTCTACCATTGTATTCATTTATACACTCTCTGGATTTAATATTTTACATATTTAAATATCTATTTGAAATCTATTTTGTATAGAATTAATTTTAGTTGAAAATAAAATGTTTAATGATAAAGAGTTGCGAACTTAGCTTTTATCCTCTATTAGTTAGATACGTCCTCGTCCTCACTCTCATCATCCTCATTCTCGCTCTCATAATCCTCATCTTCTTCCACAGGCATTACAGTTTTCTTTTCTCTTACCTTTTGTTCTATATCGCTCTCATTCTTATGATAATATTTATCCATTATTTCTAGTGCATGGCGCAGTACAGCAACGGGCCCTAGACTACAAGATACTGTTAGAAGACAAACTAAAACATAAAATGTTATTTTAAACATTTTAAAACTCCTTTAACCTTTATATTTACTTTGCTTTAGATACTTAAAATTTTATCATTTTTTCTTGTATTTTATCAATTAAAAATAGTAAAAATATTTAATTGAATTGTTTATCAAAAAATAAGAGTTTCATTTATATAATGAAACTCTCTTAGTATTTTTAAGTATTGATTAGTCTGTTAATAATTTTTTTAGGTTTTCAATAGTGGTTATTTTTTTTAATAATGTTAGAATAGAACCATCAAGTTTTAGTTCATGTATAGATGAATGGTGAACTTGATCTGTTAGTATTGATATTTTTATTGAGCCTGCAATATTTGTGGAGTTGAATTGTGAAAAAGTTAACTTTGTGTAAATATCATCATGACCCAATCGAAGATCAATCATATGTTTTGAATTAAGAGATCCCCCTGAGCGAGTAGCTTGATGTATGATTTCTAAGTCTTTTACGTATTGTTGATTTAGAGGTAATATTATGTTTTCTTTATTATTACTATGAGAAAATAACATTACTTTTAAAATGTCACTTTTGTTCTTAATTGAGTTTGTAAGAAAGGGGGAGTTCCCTAAACTGTGCAAGTCCTTAATATGCATGCTATCTAGTTCTTGTTTGGATGCAAGTATTCTTATGTGAGGAAGATCTGCATCTTTTATGATAGGGTATGTAATATTCCTAGATAACAGGGAAATACTAGCTTTTATGTAGTGTAATGATGGAATTATATCCTTAATTAAGTATTCTTTAAAATAATATGTTGTTGGTTGGTCATTAGCAAATTTTAGTTGTACTGTCTCACTTTTGTGTACCTTAGATTGATTAAGAGTGTCTTGCTGTGTAGTTCCTTGCTGTCCTTTTGGAGTAGTAACTTGCTGTCCTTTTGGAGTAGTTCCTTGTTGTTCTTGTGGAGTAGTTACTTGCTGTTCTTTTGGAGTAGTTCCTTGTTGTACTTTATCGGCAACAGCAATTGAGGCAATCCCATCGTTATCTTGTTCATCATCGTCATCGTCGATGCCATTCTCATCTTTTTTTGTGATTGCAATATTATCTTGCTTTTTTGTTTTGTCGTCGTGTTGCTTTTTTTTAGTCATTATATCTTTGGGCTTCTTTTTGTGTTTTCTCTTGAGTTTATTATTGCCAGACGCCATTTCTTTTTTTGTATTATTGTTGTTATTCTTTTTGTTGTCATGTCTACATGTAAGTAAGCAAATACAAAACAAAGCGAGTATTAACAGTAATTTTTTACCCATGTGTGCTCCTTGTATTAAAAGATAGTTTGCTACTTAAGATTAATTTATGATTAATATATTACAAATTTATAATTCTTATGATATTATATTAACATTTTAAGTAGCTTTATTCAATAAGAATTGCAATTGTATATGTCTGCAGGTTTTAAGTTTAATTTGCTTTAGTGAAGGATGTTTGTCTTTATGATTTACATATGAATATGCCTTTAAATGAGATAAATTTAGCTTAAAGCTTTTTTATTTAAAAAAAGGAGGTTCCATTAAAAGAACCCCCAAGGTGAGAAGAAGATAAAATGAGAATTATTGATATCTTCTTTTAATCCATTCTATGGTTAGTTTGACTTTAATTGTTAAGTTAAACTAACCATTAAACTACTAAATAAGTAGTGGTTTGTCTTACAAGAACAATAAAAACTCTAAAAGAGATTTATTTACAAAAAAATAACATAATCAGATTCTCTTGTAGACATTATAACCTTTAACATTTATATTTATGTAATATTACATTTTTATATTATATATTTTTAAAGGATTATCTTCAATAATAAATATGTAAAAATTATAAAAATTTATATTATTTTTACATATGCAAATAATCCTTCTATCATTTAATAAATTCTTTTAATTCTCTGGTGTTAATTAGAGTTTTTAGTAACTCATTAATGTTTTTACTCATTGATAAATAGTAAAAATACTTTGTCTCAGGTGAGTGAATAAGTTTTATTTTGGTTAATTTTTTTTCAAACTCAAGAAAATTGAGAAAAGTCCATTTATAATCAATAGCTACATAAAATGAACTTTCGAATAACAAAGTACCCGATTTGAGATCTTCGTTAATAGCATTGTATATGCTTAAAAGACCATGATAATTAAGATGTGGAACTAGGTTGATTGTTCTTTTCTTCTTATCTTTAAAATTTAAGCTGTATTTTATATTGTTTCTATCGTAGAAAAGATTAAAATCGGCGTGTTTTTTAAGTTTGATTAAGTTTTGCATTCCCTTACGATTCATGCTTCTCTTGTGAGCAAGAATGCTTACAGATTTTAGGTTTGCCTTAGTAAGTAAAATGTGATTTTGATTCCCCAAAACACTAGTTTCTACTTTAAGCTCCATATTTGTCTTTAAATCTAAGTCATATGTTCTAATGTAATATTGAGATTGCATGAATGGATTAAAGTTATCCTTAAGATTTCCCATGTCAATAAGGTTATCTTGAATAAAGGCATGGTCAATGAGTTTATTCTTAGGCTTATCATCTTCATTGTGCTTCTTTTTAAGATTAACCATTGAAATTTTAGTTTGGAAAGAATCGTTATATAGATTTACGTTTTCTTTTCTGTTAGGTGGGTCGTATATGTTGTCTTTTGTTTTAGTAGGTTCTGTCATTTTGATTATCCTAAAAATAAATTTGCTTATATCTAATTGCTTTATTGAATGAGTTTAATTTTATTTAAATTTAATAAAGAATTTACACCTCCAATTGCATATTTTTGCCCCCAGAGAAAGTAAATAAAAAAAACTTCCTGTCAAAAATTTTATTTAAAACTTTATTTATTTATAATATATCATTATACTCTTTTCAATTGATTTTATCAACAAATAATAATTTAAATTTAAATTATTATTTGTTGATAAGGATAATTATTATTTTTGTGAAATTAATCTAATAAAGGAGGTTTAAATTTTTATTTTTGTAGATTTAAATTTATTTTTTATAGAATAGGTGAAATGTTTTATTTGTGGTATACATTTCAAGGTATACCCCCTAAATATAATTAATAGGATTGGTGTTTAATTTTATTTATTCATAAATAAAACCTCCCTAACTTAAGTAAGCTAGGTTATCTTAAAAAGATAATCTAATTTGCTTATTATTAATTTTAATTTAAAGGTAAAGTTTTAAGAGTATGCTTCTGCTTAATTTTTAAGAGTTTGTTGAACTTGCTGAGAATGGGTGAGCTGTGTTAGTAATAACAATAATATGTTTGAAGGTTTTACTATAAATCAATCTTTTTATTTGGCTATGTAGTACTTAATACTTAATTTAAACCCAAAAGCTACCCTAATAAAGAATTAGTGGTAGCTTTTTCCAACAAGGAATAGGTAATAATTTAAAGATTTATTGCTTTAAACCTTTCTTAAAAACTGTTCATCAATGTTAGTCTTTAAACTTAAATTTTATTTCATTCTTCTATTGCTTTGCTTCTTCTCGTCTACTCCCTTTATCATCTCTTTTTTAGTTTTCTCTTCGCTATCTTGACCATCTTCCATCATATCTTTACTTTCTGGCAAAGACTTACATGAAAACAAAGCAATTAAAAATAGAAATATGAGTTTTTTCATATCTTCCTCCTTTATATTTAGTATTAAAATGTTATTGGTATCATTTAATATTAAATATAAGGTGATACTAACAGAATTTGTAATAAAAGTCTAGATTTTTAAAGTTTAATTTGATGAAATAATGTGTAATTGATATAAAAATTTAGTAGGTCATTTCTTGCAACAAAGAGAGCCTAGAGGCTTTCTTCTTTTTATTAATATGTAGATACTGTTCTAGTTTTGTAGAATTTGTACTCTACTGGAAACTGTGCAGTTTATTTTCCCATTTGAAGCAGTTTTTCAATGTCAAATGAGATTGTGTCTGTTCTAGTTTTACCTGTAGAGTTAGTCCATTTAACAGTTGCAATTTTGTTGTTCTTGTTGACAATAACTTCCTTATTGATAATTACTTGGTTGCTTCCTTTCTTATTTTCCTTCTTTTCTCCCTTTAAGATTACCATATGGTCTCCAGAATCAAATCCTTTTAAAATAGTACCATTCATTTCAGTTAGTGTTATGATATTTCTTCCAGCAGTTTTAACGGACTCTAAAGTTTTTATGTTAAGAACAACATTTCCGGAATCATTTTTGATTTCTTTACCTTGAGAGAAGGTTTGTTTATCATTTGTAACGCCGCTATTGTATATTTTAGTTTCTTGTATATTTCCATCGGCTGTTTTTGTGATTGTGTGTACTCTATCTGCACTTGTAATTTCTTTGTGAATTGTTCCGTTAGGCAATTTTGTTTCAATTTCTACAGGTTTCTTAGTCACAGGGTCAATTGTTTTTTTGATTATAGTCCCGTCTTTTTTTGTTTCTCCTTCTATAGTAGCTCCGTGTTTATCAGTTCCTGTAAAGGAAGAAGAACCATCAGCATATGTAGTAGTAGTAATTTTACTATCATCAGTCTTTACAGTTTCAGTAACTTTACTTGTTGCATCTTTATTTGTATCATCGCTATTATTACAGCTAATAAGAACTGCTAATATTATTAAATAGTACAATACTTTTTTCATACTAAATATCTTTTTATATTGATATCAAGTTGTACACTATCTAAAAGTATAATTCAAGTTTAAGTTATGTTAATTTCTATGAGATTGATTTAGTAGTGATTTTGCTTTTTAAAAGCAAAAGAGAGCTTATAGCTCCCTTGTGTTTAGTGTGCTTGCATAGGTTCTTCGTTATATTCATGTGATATAGGTTTTTCGTTGTGTTTATGTGATAATATTTTTTGTCTTGGAGTACTTTTAAATAGGTCAAATGATATTGTGTCTGTTTTAGTTTCTCCTTTGGAATTAGTTACTTTAACAATTGCAATTTTCTTACTATGGTTGAAGGAAAATTCTTTTTTATTTCCCTTAAGGGTATCAATACTCTTCAGTACCGTGTACTTTCCAGGAAGAGCACTTAATCCTTTTAAAATAGTACCATCCATTTCAGTTATTATAGTATCGAATTTTAGATTTCCTTGTACTTTAGTTTGAGAATATTCAAAACTTTTTATCTCGATAATAGGATTTCCGAAATTGTTTTTAAATTTTAAACCGTTAGGAAAAATTAATTTTTGACTACCTGCTTTTTCTTCATAAGTGATGCCATTAGGCCACTTAATTTTGCTTTCATGTGTTCCATTAGCATTTGTTCGTCCTGTTTGAATAAGTCCATCGGGATGTTCTATTCTAGTTTCAATAGGTTTTTTAGTGGTAGCATCAATTGTTTTTCTGATAATAATACCATCTGCTCTTAGCTCCCCTTCTATGTCGTTACCGTCTTTGTCTTTACTTATCAATTTATCAGAAGAGCCGTCAGCCTTTATATTCCCAGACATAGAAATACCATTGGCTTCTTTTATTGTTACAGTACCGGTATTGTCTTGTTTAAGATTCATTTCTATTGTAGTGCCAACATGGGTTTTCTTTAAAATCAAACGAGAACCATCAGGGTTTACGGTTTCAGTAATTAAGGGCTCTCCAGGGTTTATGTGGTTATTCTCTGTGTCTTTACTATTATTAGAGACATCACCGCCTTTGCTGCCAGTTCCACTATTGTTACAACTAATAAGAAGTACCAGTATTAAGAAATAGAATAATACTTTTTTCATCTATAATCTCCTTTTTTATAATCATAATAATATTATACTAATTTAATAATGTAATAGAAATTATTTTCATATAGATTTATGAGAGTGATTTAGTAGTGTAAAGAAGGTAAGGTTAAATTTGAAAATGGAAATAAAGTTATCACAGAAGGAGATGGGACAAGAGTTTTGAAATTCAATGAAGGCTTTAAAGAGTGGGGAGGCGGATACGTAGGTAGAATAGGCTAGAAATTGTGTTGGATATATTTGTAGCTTCTCTAGGTTGCTATAAATATTGGTATTAAACGAATATATTTATATAAGAAAACTCCCGAGTGAATGGGAGTTTAATATTAAGTTACAATATAGATATAAAATCATATTGTAACTTCGTTGTTGTTGTTTGTGTTGTTGTTTGTGTTGTTGTTTGTTCTTGATGTGGTGAATTTATTTTTCTTTTAAAGGCATGATTTATTAAATCATTTTGTATTAGTAGGAATATTTAATTTTAATTTATGTAGGGTTTTTATAGTGTGTATTGTTTGATAACTAGAGAGTCGAAATGTGTGTGATTTAACATAAAGAGGCACTTAGTGGGGGATAAAAAATAGGCATTGTTATTATGCTAAAGAGCAAAATTGAAAGCGAAATCAAGGAAAAAAAATTCGTTAAAAGAAGATGTTAATTTTAAAAAAATAGAATGACGATTTGTGAGTGATAGATTAAATTTAACAGCTATGTATGGGAAAGCGGGGTATAAGAAAGCAGATGTAGTGTACCCTGCTATTATTGCGGATCTAAGAGTAATTAATATTTGCGGGCCTATTAGTATGCTAAAGAAGAGAGAGTTGATATGTGTTTGATATTTTAATATGTAAAGAGTTAGAGATGATGTGAAGTATACGCCTAGGATAAAATTTGTGTGTAAGGGATAGAGGATGAAGTTGATAGGGATGAAGTTCAATTCAAGCCATTCATTGTAAGATAAAGTTATTCCAATGAATGCAGCATATTTGTAATGTTCATTATAAAAGTTTAAATTTATATAATTATGTTGAATTATGCCTATTTGTAAGGGTTGAGATTGGAAGTTTGTGGTGTCACCAGCTAGCCCCCAGTGCGAGTAGTTAGTCTTAGTATTTAACTCATCACAAAATGAGTGAATATATAAGAGTGAAATGAGGCATGTAAGAATTAGTTTTTTCATGTCTTTGCTTATGTATAAAATTTTAACATGTTATTGCTAAATAATAAATTAACATTAAGTATAGGCAAAATTTGTAAATGACAATTAAGATAATTTTGTGATTTAGTGAAAAATATGTTCTATTTATAGGTTATGGATTTTAGAACCATCTTTATTAAAATATTTACATGAAACAATAGTTAGTGCAGGTATAATGAAGTTTTAATGTTAAGAAAATTTAATCAATAAAGGTGAAATCTTCTGCTCTACTTTTATTGATTAAATATATTTTATAGTTTAATTAGCTTATAGGAAGTATTGAATGCATCAGATAATTCTTTACCTTATTTTCCAAAATTTTCAGCATCTTTTTTGATGCTGTCAATACTTCCTTGATAAAAGAGAGATTTAATAACATTAGTAATAATAAAAATAGTCTCAATATCAATTGCTTCAACAAGATTCTTTGTGTATGGCAATCTTATACTAATTACTTATTAATGAATTAATAAGTAATTAGTATAAGATTGCCATACACAAAG